>CAZAIE010000462.1:0-6200 GCA_964485035.1 uncultured Myxococcaceae bacterium
CGCCGCCGCGAGCCGCTCCAGCACCAGGGGCAGCGCCCGGGCGGCGTCCTCGGCGCGGACCGTGATCAGCCCGGCCGCCGCCTGCGTCGAGACGTCCGCGAGGCCGGTAAGCGCCGCGGCCGCCGGGCCCTCCGCCGCCTCCGGCAGGCGCAGCTCGAGGACCTCGCCCGCGCCCAGGCGCTGCTTGAGCGCCTGCGGCGAGTCGCACACCAGCAGGCGGCCGTGGTCCACCACCCCCACCCGGTCCGCGAGCCGGTCCGCCTCGTCCATGTCGTGAGTGGTGAGCAGCACCGTGCGCCGGTGCGCGAGCGAGCGGAGGTAGTCGCGCACGCGCAGCCGGCTCTGGGGGTCGAGGCCCGCCTCCGGCTCGTCCAGCACCACCAGCTCCGGGTCGTGGACCAGGGCGAGCGC
Source organism: uncultured Myxococcaceae bacterium (assembly GCA_964485035.1). Classification (GTDB taxonomy): domain Bacteria; phylum Myxococcota; class Myxococcia; order Myxococcales; family UBA5297; genus CAZAIE01. The sequence continues at coordinate 412 of CAZAIE010000462.1, forward strand.
CAGGTTGAGCCGGCGCTTCATGCCGCCGGAGAGGTCCCCGGCGAGCGCCGAGGCCTTCTCCGAGAGCCCCAGCTCGAGGAGCAGCCGCGCGCCGCGCTCGCGGGCCACGCGGCGGGAGAGGCCGTACATCTCGCCCACGAACTCCAGCTGCTCGAGGCAGGTCAGCTTCTCGAAGAGCACCAGCTCCTGCGGGCAGTGGCCGACGCGCGCCCGGTCGGCGGGGTCGGTGCCCAGCAGCCGGCCGTGGATGCGCACCGTGCCGGCGTCGGGCGCGAGCTGCCCGGTGATCATCCGCAGCGTGGTGGTCTTCCCCGCGCCGTTCGGCCCCAGCAGCCCGAAGATCTCGCCGGCGCGGACCTCGAAGGACAGGCCCTCGACCGCGCGCAACGGCCCGAAGCTGCGGGACAGCCCCTCAACCGCGAGCACGACGTCGGCCATGGCCGCCTCCCTTCTCGCTGACGGCGAGGGCGCGCAGCACGAGGTCGAGGAACTCCTCGCGGACCCCGGCCCGGGCGCGCGCGGGCTGGCGCTCGAAGAGCAGGTAGTACTGGTCGAGGTGCGGGAGCAGCTCGGCGTCGCCCAGGGCGATGGAGGTGGCGTGGACGAACCGCACCGCCGCCTCCAGCTCCACGTCCGGGCGCAGCTCGCCGCGGTCCCGGGCCGCCTGCAGCATCGCCCGCACCAGCCCGCGCATCGAGGTCGCCACCGGCCGGACCACGCTGGCGAGGAAGGCGGGCTCGCCGTGGTAGGCGGCGCGGGCGAAGAAGCGCAGCAGCGCCTGGTGCTCCCGGCTCCACTCCACCCCGCCCGCGAGGTAGGCCCGGAGCGCCTCCCGCAGCGGCAGGGCGGCGAGCGCCCCGCGGTACCCGTCGAGCGCGCTGGTCAGGAACCCCGCCGCCAGCTCCGCGGCGAAGGAGAGCATCGCCTCGCGCTGCGGGAAGTACTGGTACAGCGAGCCCACCGCCACCCCGGCCCGCTCGGCGACGCGCTTCACGCTCACTGCGCTGGGGCCGTGCTCCGCCGCGTCCTCGAGCAGCGCGCCGATGACCGCGAGCTGCCGCTCGGGATCCAGCCGGCGGAAGGTCCGGGTGGCCTTGCCCTCCGCCTCCAGCCGCGCGACCTGTCCCTGCCACGCCGCCACTTCGTCAGGGGTCATGTGAACCTCAGGCTCATAAGATATGAACCGGAGGTTCACATGTCAACGCCCCGACGGGCGCGGGTCAGGTGCGCGAGGCGAGCCCGTGCAGGGCGGTGAGCGCCCGGACCACGACGAACACCCCGGCGGCGGCCGCGGCCATGCACGCGCCGGTGGGCAGCGAGAGGGTGAATGAGGCCCAGTAGCCGAGGAAGGCCGAGACCGCGCCCAGGACCGCGGCGGCGGCGACGGCGGGGCGCGCGTCGGGGGTGAGCCGCAGCGCCGCCATGCTGGGGAACACCGCGAAGGCGAAGGCGGGCAGCGCGCCCACCACGCGGGTGCTGGTGGCGGCGGCGAGCCCCATGGAGACGAAGAGCAGCGCGTCCAGCAGCCGCACCGGGGCGCCGTGGGCCTCGGCGGTGTGCGGGTCGAAGGCCGTGGCCACGAACTGGCGTGCGAGCAGCGCGTGGACCAGCAGGACGCCGCCGGAGAGCCCCGCGGTGACGAGCATCTGGCTGCGCTCGATGGCGATGGCGTTGCCGAAGAGCACGTCCCCCACGTCGTGGATCTCCTGGGGGATGGAGTTCCCGAGGAGCACCACCAGCGCCGAGGAGGCGAGGTAGACACCGCCCAGCGTCCACTCGCGCGTCGCGTCCCGCCGCTCGGGGACGAGCCCCAGCAGGATCGCCCCCGCCGAGGCGAAGGCCACCGCCACGCCCCACGGCGCCTCCAGCACGCTGCCGTGCCAGGACGGGAACTGGTGCGCGAGGAAGAACGCGACCACCACGCCCAGGCCGGAGAGCTGGGAGAGCGCCGCGGGCAGGAACACCACCCGCCGCAGCACCGCGTGGCAGCCCACCGCGGCGGCTGCGGCGGCGGAGAGCGACGCGGCGATCACCACGTCGAGCCAGAGGAAGTGGCTCTCGAAGAAACTCATGGGGCGGGGCTCCGGGGAGCAGGGCGGACGAGCTTCTGCCCGCCCAGGTCGACCACCTCGATGGGCCGGCGGTACAGCGCCGAGAGCCGCTCGGTGGTCATGAGCGCGGAGACGTCGTCCACGGCGAAGAGGCCCTGGTCCTTGTCGAGGAGCGCCAGCCGGTCGGCGTGCTCGGCGGCCGAGGCGAGGCCGTGGGTCACGAACACCAGCGCCAGCCGCTGCTCGGAGGCGAGCCGCGAGACCAGCTCCATGAGGTCGCGCTCCGAGGGCAGGTCCATCCCCGCCGTCGGCTCGTCGAGGATGAGCAGCTGCGGCCGTCGCACCAGGGCGCGGGCGAGCAGGACCCGCTGCTGCTGGCCACCGGAGAGGTTGCGGAAGGGCGCCCGCTCCAGCCCCTCGACGCCCAGCAGCGCCAGGGCGTGGCGCACCTCCTGGGGCGGCGCCATGCGCAGCCGCGCGCAGAAGCCGCTGCAGGTGCCCATGCCCCCGCTCGCCACCACCTCGGAGGAGCGCAGGCCGAAGAGCGGGTCGTGGCGCCCGCGCTGGGGCACGAAGCCGACGGTGAGCCCCGGCCTGCGCCACACCGTCCCGGCGACCGGTGGGAGCAGGCCCAGGAGCGTCGAGAGCAGGGTGGACTTCCCCGCGCCGTTGGGGCCGACCACGCCCAGCCGGTCCCCCGCGTGGATCGAGAGCGTGACGCCCGCAAGCAGCGGCTTGCGGCGGTAGCCGAGCGTCACCCCCTCGAGCCGGACCAGCGGCTCACTCATGGTGCAGCTCGGGGACGCAGTACTTCTTCGTGCCCAGGGTCTCGACCGTGCCCTCCTCGCAGTGGCACTCGCCGGTCGAAGGGCAGAGGCAGGCCTCGTGGTGGTGCTCCTCGGCGGCGTCGCCGGTCGTCCCCGCGTCGCCGGTCTCGTGCTCGTGCTCCGCGCAGATCTCGGTGATGGACTCCGGGGCCACGCAGGTCTTGCCGTCGTAGAGGTAGCCGGTGTCGCAGTGGCAGTGGCCCTCGTGGAGGGTGCCGTGGCCGCCGCAGTCGGTGGGCGTCTCGCCGTCCTTCCCGGACTTGCCACAGGAAGAGGCGAAGGAGAGGACGGCGAGGCAGGAGAGGAGGGAGAGGGTGCGGATCGAGGTCGTCATGGGTTAAGGCTCCGTGCTTCGAAAGGGTTGAAAGGGGAGAAGGGAGGCGTCAGCGGGTGAGCTCGGTGACCAGCGTGTCGACCACATCCGAGTAGGTGCGGGTCTCGGTGGCTCCCACCATGGTGGGGAGCACGCGGAGCTGGGCGCCGGACTTGTCGGCGAAGAGCTTGGAGAGCTGCGTCGGGTAGAACGACTCCTGCATCACGTAGCGCACGCCCTGGTCCTTCACCTTGCGGATGAGGTCGGCCACGTGGGAGGGGCTGGGGGGGATGCCGGGCTTGGGCTCGAGCGCGCCCACCTCCTCGTAGCCGAGGAAGTCGAGCAGATAGACCCAGCTCCGGTGGTAGACGACGACCTTGGTGCCCTTGCGCGGCGCGAGCTTCTCGCGCCACTGGGCGATGCGTGCCTCGAGGCGCCTGGCGAAGGCCTCGGCCCCCTGCCGGTACTCGGCGGCGTGCTCCGCGTCCAGCTGAGCCAGCCGCTCGGCGATGCCGCGAGCGAGCCGGACGCCGTTGCGCGGGTCGTTCCAGTAGTGGGGGTTCCCGCCAGGGTGGATGTCGCCCTTCGAGCGGTCGGCGCCCTGCACCTCCAGGGGGACGATGAGCGTGGAGCAGTCGAGGTAGCCCTCGGCGCCCTTCTGCACGCGGGGGTTGCGCGCGCCCAGGAGCAGCGGCGGCAGCCAGCCCGCCTCCAGTTCCATGCCCGCGAGCAGCACCAGGTCGGCGCGGTTGAGCTCGACCATGAAGCTGGGCTTGGCGTCCAGGTAGTGCGGGTCCTGGGTGGGGCGGACGAGCGCGTGGGCCTCGACCCGCTCTCCGCCGACTTCCTGGGCGATGGCGGCGAAGTCGGGGATGGAGGAGACCACGCGCACCTTGGCGTGCGAGGCGCTGGCGGGGACGAGCGTCGCGAGGGCGATGAGCAGCGTTGGAAGGATCTTCATGGGGCTCTCCTCTAGTAGGCGTGGGCGCCGTGGGCGCCAGCGCTGACCTCGAGCTGCAGCAGCGCGATGTGGTTGGCGGCGTACCCCTCGACCTCCTCGAGCGTGTACTGCAGGCGCACCCTCGAGAAGTGGCTGGGGAGGAAGGCGAGCGCGGCGCTGCCTCGCAGGGTGTCGAGCCCGAACTGGCCGCGGGCGTTCTCGGCGGTGGGCGCCGCGCCCTCGAGGCGGCGCCAGAGTTCGAAGCGCAGCCCCGCCTCCCAGCGCTTGCCCAGGCCCAGCACCACGTCGGTGTAGCCGCCCAGGTCGCGCCAGAGGTCGTTCGGGGCCTCGAGCTCGCGCAGCCAGAGCTCGGTGGTCCAGGTGACCGAGGTGTAGCCGGTCGAGCCCACGCCGATGGGCCGCCACTTGAGGACGAGGTCCGCGCCGTAGGCCCAGGTGCGGTTCCCGACCTCGGGGCCGATGGCCGAGGTCCCGAAGACGGCGTTGAGGCCGAGCTGCAGTCCCCAGTCGTCCGCGAGGTCGAAGAACTGGCCCAGCCGCACGGGGTAGAGGAAGTCGCCGAGGCCCGGGTCGCCCGCCGTCAGCGGCTTGGTGCGGAACGAGCCGCCCTCGCCGGACTGGACCGCCGCGGTCAGCTCCGCGAACCAGGGCAGGGGGGCGAGCCAGGAGACCTCCAGGCCGGGCGCGCCCAGCCCCTCGGCGCCGAAGAGGAACTGGTTGGGCAGCGGGTGCAGCACGAAGTGCCAGGAGTGCGGGTGCGTGGGGTTGTGCCGCCCGACCTTCGAGAGGAACTTCCCGGCTCGCACCTGCAGGTTCCAGGGGAGCGAGAGCGAGGTGAGGGTCACCTCCTCGAGGTGCAGGTGCATCAGCTCGAAGGCGAGGTCGAAGCGGAAGTAGGGGTCCACGCTCGCGGTCGCGGCGAACTCGGCGCCGGTGACCGCGAGCCCGGTAGCGGAGGGGGCGTGGCCCCCGGCGTGGATGCGGTCCTGTCGGGAGAACCAGGCGGCGGTGAAGTCGAGGATCAGCGACATCGAGGGGTTGCTCTCGTTGCCGATGAGCTCCTTGCCGAGGAGCAGGCGCAGCGGGTCCTCGGCGCGGCGGTCCTCGGAGAGGGTGGCGTCCGCGCCCTTGGCCCCCTTCGAGGCCTGGGAGTCGGCCTTCGCGGCGGCCTCGAGCGCGCGCTGCAGCTCGAGATCCTCGGGGGTCGGGTTGGTGGGGGGTGCGGCTTCCTGGGCCACGGCCGGCAGGCCGAGCAGGAGGGACAGCGCCAAAGGCGCAAGTCCCGCAAGACGATGGTGCATGACGGAGTGCTTCCTCGCAGGGGCGCGCGGGCACGCGCGCCGGGACCACGACGGGTCCGGGGAACGGCTCGACGGGGACGGGGTCGAGGCGTCAGCTCGGCGGCGAGTGCGAGGGGGCGAGGAGGAAGAGGTGGCGCCAGACCGGGTCGGCACGCTCCGGGAGGGCCAGCTCGCTCAGCAGCAGCGGTTGGGGCGCGGTGTAGGGCGTGAGGGCGTGGACCGCCTGGCCCTGGTGCAGCATCGCCAGGACCTGGCACTCCTCGGTCTGTGGGGCCGTGTCTGCCGGGATCGACGGCTCCGGGTGCGAGTCGCAGTGCGCCACGCGGCCCTCGCGCA
>CAZAIE010000463.1:0-6195 GCA_964485035.1 uncultured Myxococcaceae bacterium
CCACCCCGCTCGTGCCCCCCGACGGTTTCGAGCGCACGCGCCCCATCGCCTCCGACGCCATCCAGACCGTGTTCACCCCGGGCGACGAGGCGAAGCTGATGGAGTACGCCGCCCTCGACCAGGTCATCGCCGCGCGCAAGGCCGACCCCAAGACCTACCCCGCGGACGCGAACCCGTACCGCATCGAGTACGCGGTCTACAACCTCACGGACAAGGAAGTCGTCCGCAAGCTGACCGAGGCGTCGCAGGCCGGCGTCTTCGTGCAGGTGCTGGTGGACGCCAAGAGCATCGGCCCCAGCAAGTGGTGGAGCACGCTGGTCAAGGACCTCACCGCGGCGGGGTTCAGCTACTCGAAGACGCAGCGGGGGCTCACCGCGGACCAACTGAAGAACACCCAGCTCATCGGCATCGACATGCCGGGCATCTTCCACCTCAAGACCCGCGTCTTCGCCTACCCCGACCCTGCCACCGGCGAGATCAAGGAGACGCTGCTCACCGGCTCGTACAACCCGGAGACCGCGGCCTCGAAGAACGACGAGTCCCTCCACCGCATCACCGACCAGCACGTGGTCGACCAGTACCAGCGCGCGGTCGCGGCGATGCGCGACGGCCAGCCGGTGTGGAACACCTGGGACCCCAACTGCCCGGTCAACGCCATCTTCACCGCCCCCTCGGCGCAGGGCCCGCGTCCCATCGACAAGATCGTCGAACTGGTGAAGAACGAGAAGGAGCTCATCGCCCTCTCGGTGTTCACGCTGCGCGACCTCACCGCCTCGGACAAGTCCAAGCTCATCAACGAGCTGAAGGCGGCGAAGGAGCGCGGCGTCCCGGTGGTGGTGATCACCGACCGCAAGCAGTCCGACTCGGTCGACGCACGCGGCAACCCGGTCGAGGGCTACGACAACGACAAGACCGACGAGAAGCTGCAGGCGGCGGGCATCCCGGTCTACGAGGCCATCAACCCCTCGGGCGACTTCAACGCGATGCACCTCAAGTCGGGCATCTTCGGACTCTCGAACATCAAGGTGGTCACCGACGCCGGCAACTGGACCTACTCGGCCATGGGCTCGGGCGCCTCGGGCTACAGCGCGAACTGCGAGAGCCTGCTGTTCATCGAGTCCGGCAAGCTGGACAAGAACGAGACCGGCGAGCGCTACCTCGCGGAGTTCATGCGCGTGCTGCGCAAGTACGGCGACCAGAACCCCGACCAGCCCGCGGTGGAGCAGACCATCGCGCAGCTGCAGAAGCTGCCGAACTGGCCCACGGTGAAGGTGGACTTCAACGTGGTGGCGAAGACCCACTTCGGCCAGGACGTCTACATCGTGGGCAACACCGAGGAGCTGGGAGGCTGGGGCGAGAACGGCCCGGGCCTGAAGCTGGAGACCGACGCCTCGACCTACCCGAACTGGCGCAGCGCCACGGTGGAGGTCCCGCTCGGAACCCGCTTCGAGTACAAGGTCGTGAAGCGCAACGCGGACGGCGGGCTGGAGTGGGAGCCGGGCCAGAACGCGGTGATCATCGCCGACCCGATCAAGGACGCGAAGCACGACCGGGTGCAGGTGGACGACGCCTTCGGCTGAGTCGGGAGCCCTTCGGGGCCCTCTCCCCATCCCTGAGGCCTCTGCGGCGTGACTCTGGTGCGAGGGCTCGGTCTCGGGTCTGCGCTTGGAGGGTGCTCTCTTGGACTCTTTGGAACGGCTGGCCTCGGCGGTCCGTGAGACGCAGGGGCTCTTCTTGGTCGTCACTGGCGCGGGCATCAGCCTCGCCTCGGGCATTCCGACTTTCCGCGGCACTGACCCCGGCGCGGTCTGGAAGCGCGACATCACCGAGCTGGGCACCAACCGCTACTTCGAGGAGGAGCCCGAGGGCAGCTGGCGCTGGTACCTGCAGCGCTTCGACAAGGTCCTGGGCGCACGCCCCAACCCGGCCCACGACGCCCTGGTCCGCGTGGAGCGCTGGCGCACGGGCCACCACCTCCCGTTCCTCCTGGTCACACAGAACATCGACGGGCTGCACCGCCTCGCGGGCTCGCGCGAGCTGGTCGAGGTGCACGGCGCCGCGGACCGGGTGCGCTGCTCGGCCATCGGCTGCCGCCACGGCGCACCGCGGGGCTCGCTCCCTCGCGCGGACTTCGACCTCACCGCCTTCCGTGCCAACCCCACGCGCGCGAACGTCCCGCGCTGCCCGGAGTGCGGGGAACTGCTCCGCCAGCACGTGCTCTGGTTCGACGAGTTCTACAACGGCCACGAGGACTACCAGTGGTCCCGCGTCCTCGAGGCCTCGACCAGCGCCAGCCTGGTGCTCTTCGTCGGCACCTCGATGTCCGTGGGGGTCACCGAGCAGGTCCTCTCCGAAGCGCTGGATCGCCGGGTCCCGGTGTTCAACCTCGACCCCGCCGGGCAGGAGCTGCGCGGGGTGACGCTCGTCGCCGAGGCGTCGGAGACGGCGCTCCCCAGGCTCGCGGGGATGCTCGAGGGGTAGCCAGCAGCTACCTTGGTGCGGTTGTCTTGCCTGTTGCTGTACCAGCAGTACCGCGGCGGCTTCGTCTGCCGACAGCCGATGTCCACTGGGCGGGACTGACCCCGGGGAAGTAGTCGCTGCAACCGCCCATGCCGCAGATCAGGCTCTCGGAGGGCACCGCAGGCGCCTCGGTTCGTGCCTCTTTGGCTCCTGCGTGGGCCCCCCGCGACGCCGACGATGACCGCGACCACGATCGCAACGGGAAGCGCTTTGGCCATGGACGCATTCTGGGTGGCGCAGCCTCCGCCCACCCTCGGTCGCCGGGAGGTCCTCCCGTTGGCGGTGGGCCTCCCGATCGCCACGCTCGACTACCGGACCAGCCCGTCGCGCTGCATCCGCCCCAGGATCTCCCCGGCCCGGTCCACCTTGGCCTCGGCCAGGCGCTTCAGCTCCGCGACCACTGCGGGGGTCCGCACCTCGCGGATCGCCCGCTCGATCTCGGTCTCGAAGATGTCGTGGGCCTCGAACACCGGCTCCAGGTGCGGGATCGCCCGGGGGTCGCCCAGGCGCAGCAGCGCCGCCACCGCCTGCTGCCGCGAGCGGGGGCACTGCTCCGCGATCGCCGCCACCCGGTCCGCGCTCTGCTGTCCGGGGAGGTAGCCGTACAGGTGCGTGCGCCGGTCCACGAGCGACTCGGGGCACGCCAGCGCCTGGTGGAGCACCGCGCCGGCCTCCCCCTGGTCCTGGCGCACCGCCGCCTCCACCAGCTCCTCCTGCGCGAAGAGGCTCTTCGCGTCGTAGGTCACCCGGTGCTTCACGCGGAACCCCGCGTTCACCAGCACCGCGGCGATGCGGTTGCGCTCCCGCTCCTCGTACCGCTCCAGGTCCCGCACCGCGCGGGCCGCCGCCTGCTCACGCTCTGCGAGCGGCACCACCAGCTCCTGGGAGATGGGCACCACCAGGCCGTGCAGCCACTTCCCGCGCGCCGCCGCCGCGTCGTAGATGGCCAGGGCACACGCCGGGGCCAGGCTCGCGGACTCGCTCCCGTCCCGGCGGACGGTCACCGTGAAGGTGTCGTTGCTGCGAGTCCAGCCAGCGATGACATAGCGCCCGGACACCAGCCCCTCGAGGTAGGCCGCGGCGACGAAGCCCGGCGCGTCGCAGTGCGAGACCGCCCGCAGCCGCTCCTGCTTCTCGTCCACGCGGCGCAGCTCGGCGCCCAGGTCCGACTTCGGGTCCGGGGCCGGCCCGCCGGCGCAGCGCCCCACCGCCGCCGCCGCCGCGACCACCAGCGGGTCGGCGTCCTCGCGGGTGGCCTTCAACGCCTCGGTGAGCCGCGCCGGGTCCTTCGCCACCGCGAGGATGGCCACGGCCCGCTCGAACCCCGACGGCGACGCGAGCAGCGCCGCGCCCACCGACCGGTCCGCGGCGGCCAGCTCCATCGCCAGCGCGGTGGCCTTGTCCCCCACTCCGTCCAGCTTCATGAAGCCGAAGTGGAACGTGTCGAGCATCACCCAGCAGCGGGACTGCCGCCCCGCGGACGACAGCGAGGAGCGCTCCCCGTCCGCCCGCGCCGCGCGCAGCAGCGCCTTCGCCGCCGGGAGCCCGCCCCGGCGCAGCACCTGCGCCGCCGGCTGCTCCTTCGCCGGTGTGGCGAGGTCGAACACCGCGCTCCACAGGTCGTCCTCGGCCCCGGCGACAGCCAGGGCGGGCGAGAGCACCGCGAGACACAGCGCGACGGCCTGGAGACGACGACGCATGGGAACCTCCCCTGTGAGTCGCCAGAAGATAGCCCCGGAGCCAGCGCGCGCGCTCGGGGGCCTCAGGCTCCCGGCTTCACCATGAAGCCGTTCCACGTCTCGTAGCTCGACGTCCCCGGCGTCTTCCCGGGGTCCTCGTCGCCTGCGTAGAAGATGAGCCAGGTCATCTCCTTGAACTGCAGGAAGCCCTCCCCGTCGTGCGCCTGGGCCACGCGCGGGCGCCAGGTGCCCGAGTTCAGGTAGACGCGCGGCGCGCCCGACGGCGTCTCCGAGAGCGGGACGTGCGCGAAGGTGTGGGTGTGGCCATATACGCAGTGGTGAATGACCGAGTCGCCACGCAGGTCGGGCTCCTGCACCGCGCCCGCGAGGTACGGGTCGCCGCCGCCCACCACGCCCAGCTTCTGCAGCTTCTCCACCAGGTCCAGCACCTTGGGCACCGCGCGCACGTCCAGCAGGCGCACCAGGCGCGCCACGTCCTGGAGCTGGTCGGCCTCGTCGAAGCCCAGGCCCCAGTGGTCGTGCTCGTGCAGCCACTGCTCCACGAAGGGGATGGCCATGAAGGCGGCCATCGCCTCGCGGATGGTGCGGGTGAGCACCGGCTCGACCTCGCGCGACCAGTCCTGATTCGCGTCCACGCCACGGGCGAGCACCCACTTCAGGGCCGCGCTGAGCGGCCGCACGTCCTCGATGACCTTCAGGTGCTCGTAGACCCCCGCCGCCCAGGGCGCCGCCGGGCCGTCGCGCAGCGCGAGCCACACCTCCCAGGGGAGTCGCGCCACCAGCTCGGTGGTGATGGGGTCGCCGATGGGCACCTTCTGGAAGTCGGCCTGGGTCAGCCGCGCGAGCCCCGCGCCGTCCTTGCACGGGGCCTCGAAATTCCAGGCGTCCCACTCCTGGCCGTGGCGAGCCAGGACCCGATAGCGCTCGCTGCGCCACGTGGAGGCCGGCGGGGCGTCGAGCGCGACCCCCAGCGACTCCGCGACCATCGCCCGCAGCTCCGGGTCCACGCGGACGAGGCGGTCGTGGTTGCCGGGGAGGTACTCGGTGCGGACCGCGCAGCCCCGAGCCGAGAGCGCGGCCAGCGAGGTCCGGATGGACGCCAGCACGTCGGCCGATTGGGCAGCGAAGGCGGGTGTGACCTGGTCCGGGCGACAGCGCATCAAGGCGAGGGAGTCGTGGCAGCGCCGGCGGATGACCTCCAGGATCTCGCGGGCGCGCACGAGGCAGCGCGGGTCGAGCGCGGCGGGCGAGGCGTTCACATCGCGCCGGCCCCAGGGCCTGAGCGCGAGCGGGAAACGGTCTTCCTGGCGGCCGTTTGCGTTCGCCTTGTCGAGGACCGTTCCCACCTGCAGGCGATCCGGCTCACCGCGGGCGACGGGGGAGGCAGCGGGCTCGGGATAGAACCAGAACTCCGTGCGCAAGAGGTCGAAGACGTCGCCCGGATAGAGCAGCACGAGCTCCTTCGCCTCGTTGTGCAGCGCCAGCTCCAGCACCTCGTCGAGCCAGAGGGCGAAGGCCTTGGGTGGGATGTTGCGGGACGCGGACTCGTCGCAGAAGTGCAGGTCGCTCACCACCACCAGCATGCGGACCCCCGGTTGGAAGAGGGGCACACTCTACGAGGGATGAGCCGCTTCGTCGCCGGGGCGCGCTTCCCGGTCCCATTGCTTTCGCGAAGGATTGGGCCCCGTGCCGGCCTCCGTGCCAGGGCGTCAGCGCACGAGCCGAGACCAGGTCCCCAGCAGCGCGTAGTGGGCAGCGCGGTTCAGCGCGCCGGTGCTGTCCGCCCGCACCAGGACGAGGCTCGAGAGCACGCCGGTCGAGACGAGCACCACCGCGGTGTCGCCTCGCTGGACCACGTCGAGGCACCGCCCTCCGACGTCGAGCAGCGTGCCCTTGGTCGCCGACTCGAAGGCGAGCGGGAATCGGCATAGGGGGTGACGGGGCAATCGTCCCGTCATCCCCCTGCCACACCACC
>CAZAIE010000464.1:0-6181 GCA_964485035.1 uncultured Myxococcaceae bacterium
TGCCTCGACGGAGGTGCCGCCCATCGTGCTTGCGGGGCTAGGCCCGGTCAGTTGCGGATCTTCAGGGTGACCTGCGCCGTGCCCGCCGTCCCCAGCCCGTCCTGGCACTTCACGGTGAGGGGGTAGTCCCCGTTCGGCTTCGAGCGCGAGTCCAGGACGTGCGTCGCCCGCCCCCACCAGTGAGCGACGGTGCCCTTCGCGAGCTGCGTCCCTGCGAGGTCCAGGGTCCAGGCGGTCGGGGCGTTGCGGTCGAACGCAGCCACGCGGATGGCGAGCGTGCCGTGGACGAACGTCGGCTCCTGGTCGAGCTCGACCGCGCAGCGCGGCGCGCCATCGGCCTTGCCCTCGCGGGCGTCCAGCGTCTGGTCCACCGCCGCCGAGCAGATCGGGCAGAAGGGCAGCGTCCCCTCGTTCATCAGGCAGGGCAGGCCGGGGTTGTACACGCAGTGCCGGAAGTCCAGCCCGCCAGCCACCGCCCCCGGGTGGATCGCCGACCACTTCGCGCCGTTCTGCTCCATGGAGACGTTCGCGTAGTCCAGCAGGTAGTCCGCGGTGGTGAACGCGGGCAGGTCCGGCGGCGTGAAGCAGGCCGGCTGGCTGGAGTACTCGTCCCCGAGGTGGAACAGCGCGTGGCCGAACTCGTGGATGAGCAGCGGGCCTGCCGTCAGCGGGTTCACGTAGACCACCGTGGGGCGGTCGGCGAAGGGGCCCGGGGTGGCGTTCGGGCTGCCCACCTCGGTGTTCATCACCACGATCACCGCGTCGACGTCCGGCACGTTCGCGGTCGCCGCGAGCCCGGCCAGCCGCTCGTCGGCCACGAGGTTGCCGGTGTTCGCGATGTCCACACACCCGGCGAGCGGGGTGTCGGCGCGGTCGGCGTTGGAGACGTGCGTCGAGGTCGAGGCCAGCTCCACCCGGTGGTAGTTGAAGAGCTTGGGGCGCCGGGCCACGAATCCGTCAGCGACCTCGAGATCGGCGACGTACTGCTGGACCAGCACGCGGAACGCGGGCAGGTCCTCCGCGCGAAACCCCTCGGAGACGAAGACCAGGTCGATGGCCTTGCGCGTGTCCGGCTCGCGCACCGTGCTCTCGACGGGGAGGTTGCAGAGGTGGGGAAAGTCGGCGCAGCGCAGCCCCGGCCAGGCGAGGGTCCCGTCCAGCCCGCCGTCGGGCAGTCCGAAGGCCCCGCAGGGCTCGACGGCCTCTCCTTCCCCGGCGTCGCCCCCGGGGGGGCGCTCGCCCACCGGGCAGCCGGCCAGGAGCGGGAGGAGGCAGACGAGGGCGCGGCGCAAGGGGCACTCCCGGGCGGCGAAGGGGCTCCATGATAGCCACGGCGCCGGGGGCCACGTCCCGCAGAATCTCGGGCGGGGCTGGCGCGTCCGTGAGCCTTGGGATTTCTCGGACCGGTTCCCCTGGCCTGGTCCGCTAGAATCCCCGCTCTGACCCGAGGCCCCCATGACCGCTCATCCCCGACTCGCGCTGGTTGCCGTCCTCCTCCTCGCCGCTGGCTGTGCCGCGGGACGCGCCGCACGCGCCGGGGAGGACGCGCTCGGCCGGGGTGACTTCGAGGCCGCCGTCCGCTTCTACGAGGAGGCCGTCCGCGAGGCCCCCGACGACGCCGAGTACCAGGCGGGCCTCGCCCGGGTGAAGGCCCGCGCGGCCGAGGACGCGGTCGCCAAGGGCGACCAGGCCCGGCTCGGCGGCGACCTGAACGCCGCCGCCAGCCGGTACCAGCGGGCCCAACAGCTCAACCCCCGCCCGGAGTGGACCGAGCGCCTGGCGTCGGTCGAGCAGGAGCGGGCAGCTGCCGAGGCGGTGCTGGCCAAGGCGCAGTCCGACGCCGCCTCGGGTCGCCTCCAGGAGGCGCTCGCCGCGCTGCGCACCATCGAGCGCTACCGGCCGACGTTCTCCCAGTTCGACCCGACGCTGGACCAGGTCTCCCGCACGCTCTGCGACCAGGCCCTGGCCACCGGACAGGCGGCGTTCAACCGCGGCGCGCTGGAGTCCGCCCAGGCGACGCTCCGGGAGGCTCTCGGCTACCGGCCCGGCGACCCGGCGGCGCTGGCGCTCCTCGCGCGCGTGGAGGCCCGGATGCGCAGCCAGGCCGCCTGCCAGCAGGGCGCCGAGGCGCTGAAGCAGGGGCAGTTCCGCGCGGCCCTCGAGGCCTATTCGCGGGCCGCCGCCGAGGACGCCTCCGACCCCATGGCGCAGGCGGGGGTCGAGCGCTCCCGCCTTTCCCTCGCCGACTCGTTGAAGCGCGAGGCCGCGGTCGAAGCCAAGGCCAACCGTGATGGGCGCGCGCTCTCCCTGCTGCGGGAGGCCATGGGGCTCCTGAACGCCGGGGCGGCGAGGTCGGATTTGGAGGGACTGGCCTCCGCGACCGCCGAGCGGCTGGCCTCCCGGCTCGAGGGGCGGGGCGACGCTGCCCTCAGGGCGCGACTGCCGGGGGCTGCGTGGGCCTACTTCCGCGCTGCTGCCAAGGTTCGGGGCGCCGAGCGCCGGGCGCCGCCTGACCTGGCTCCACTGCTTTCGTACCGCGTCGAACTCAGCGCCAGCGGAGGGCCGCTGGCCGCAGACTCGCTGCAGATCCTGGCCGGACAGATCGCGCGGGCCCTCCCGCCCGAGGTGCAGCTGGTGGGGCAGGGGACCGGCTCCGACGCCCAGCTCCGCCTCGCCGCCGCCGCGCCCCGGTTCGACCACGACATCGAGCGCGTGGAGCGACGGTCGGTGGAGTACGTGGAGCGCATCGACTCGGTGCGCAACCCCCGCCACGACGACCTGCGCCGCGAGGTGCGCCACCTCTCCGACCGCCTGCGGGACCTGGAGGCGCGGCTGGACGGCCACGCCGAGGCTGCCCGCGTGCGGCGCCAGGCGGTGGAACGCGCGGAGAGGGAGCTTGCCCAGGCCCGGGAGCGCGCGGCTGCCGAGGCCCGCCGCCAGGCCGAGCAGCTGCAGCGGCAGGCGGGCGCAGAGAGCACCCGCGCTGCCCACCTCGCCGTGGAGATCAGCCGGCTCGAGCGCGAGCTCTCCTCCCAGCAGCAGATCGGCCGCCAGGGTCAGGGTGGCAGGCGCCAGCCTCCCCAGGAGCGCGCGCTGCCGCAGACCGACCCGCTGGAGCGCCGGCTGGCGGCGCTGCGCAAGGAACAGGCGGAGGCCAATGCCCACGCCCAGGAGTTGCTCCAGAAGGCCCGCACCCTGACCGAGAACCCACCTGCCACCGACGAGCAGCGGCGGGCCTCGGCCGAGGTCGACCGCGCCCGGCGGGACGAGAACGACTTCCAGAACCGGGTGTACGGCCCGCTCAAGTCCGAGCGCGACCGCGTCGCCCACGACCTCCACCGCACCCGCCAGGACCTGGCCAACACCCCGGAGCGCATGCGCCAGCCGGTCCACGCCACCTTCACCTGGGGAGTCGAGCACCACGTGCTCAGCGCGGGCGTCGCCGGCGTCGTCTCGGTGTACGACTCGCTCGCTGGCGCCGAGCGTCTGCGGCTGGAGGCCACCGCCCAGCGCGTCGCCCGGGACACCGCCTTCCCCGCGGCGCACCTGCGCGGCGAGCCCGACCTGTACGTGGAGGCCGACCCGCTCGACCTCCCCAGCGAGCGCTGGCTCGCCCAGTCCCTCGCCGAGGACCTCGCGGCGAAGTTCGCCGACCCCGTGGCCCGCGTCCTCCAGGGGCATCGCGGCCGGTTCCTCGAGGCTGCGCGGCGCCAGGCGGGCGACGGCCGGCTGCACTTCTGGATCCTCGCGGCCCAGACCGGTGTGGCGCTCGAGCCTGCGGC
Source organism: uncultured Myxococcaceae bacterium (assembly GCA_964485035.1). Classification (GTDB taxonomy): domain Bacteria; phylum Myxococcota; class Myxococcia; order Myxococcales; family UBA5297; genus CAZAIE01. The sequence goes on from CAZAIE010000464.1 coordinate 3,783, forward strand.
CCTCGAAGAGGCCCGGTCGGCCATCTACCAGGGCTGCGCACTGGACATCGCCAACGACACGGTGGACCTCAACCAGGCCGATCGGCTCTGAGGAAATCCCCGGAGGCTCCCCACTTCCGCGCGTGGGAGGGGAGTTTCGAGGGAGGACCGGTTCCAGTGAGGACGGATTGTTCCGGCGTCGTAGAATTCAGTAGGAAAATCAACGTATTGGAGAAACTGGACCCGCACCGGCGGCGAAAATCGGAGTACCATCCGCAACAGTTCACGGGCGGGCGTCTCCGAGATGCAGAGCTACCCACTATCCTCACTCGCGGCGATGACGCGTCGAATCGACGCGGCGACCTTCGCGCGCGCCTACCCCTACTGCTGGCTGGTGCTGGAGCGTGGCGCGTGGCGTGAGAACACGCTGGCCCCGGCCGCGAACCGTCCCGAGCCCCTGGCGGTGCCGCTCACGGGCGGGGTGCGCGCTGGGCAGCTCACCTTCGGCCGCGGACCGGGCTGCGACATCGTGCTCGGCGACGCCTCGGTCTCCTCGACGCATCTGCTCTTCATGGAGGCGGCGCGCTGGAACTGGACCGTGCGCGACGCCGGCTCGCGCAACGGGACCTGGTTCGGCGACCTCCAGCTGACTGCGGGAACACCCTGCGTGCTGCGCGACGGCGGCACGCTGCGGGTGGGCAGCGTGGTGCTCTCGTACCACACCCCCGAGGGCTTCTTCGCCCGGCTGCAGACCGTGGCCGCCCGCTCGCAGCCCGCGGCGACTCCGGTCGCGCCTCCCGTTCCTCCCCTGGCGCAGGCGCGGTAGCGCGCCGGAGCGTCCTGGTGGTCCTGGTGGTCACCCGCAGATCGTTTGGGCACAATGGCGCCCATGTCCGCCTCTCCGAGTGAACCCACCGGGCTGGAGTCCGCCCGGCAGCAGGCTGGCGAGTCCTTCAAGGCCCTCCTCTCCGAGCTCGAGCGCCGCTACCCGGAGCGCGGGGGCGTGCTGCAGCAGGCCGCGCTGGCGCTGGTGGCCCGCGAGCACCTGCTGGTGTTCGGCCCGCCGGGCACCGGGAAGAGCGAGCTCGCCTCGGCGCTCCTGCGCCGACTCGTGGACGACTCGGGCCGACCCTCCCTGTACAGCCGGCAGATCGTCGAGACCACCGTCCAGACCGACCTCGTGGGGCCGGTGGACTTCAAGACCCTCACCGAGACAGGGCGCACCGTCTACCACCTGGACGAGGGCATCCTGAACGCCGAGCACGCGGTACTCGACGAGGTCTTCGACGGCCGCGACCTCCTGCTGCGGTCGATCCTCTCGGTGCTCAACGAGCGGGAGCTGGCGCTGGGCCCGGTGGTGCACCCGGCGCGGCTGCAGACCGCGGTGCTCACCACCAACCGATACCTCTCCGAGATCCTCAATGCCCGGCCGGAGACGCTGCTGGCCTTCACCGACCGCATCGCCTTCGCCTGCTTCGTGCCCAAGGCGTTCGCCTCTCCCTCCTCCCGGGAGACGGTGCTGCGCTGGGCCGCCGAGCCGCCGGCCGAGCCGCCGCGGACGATGCCGCTCTCGGGGCTCAGGCTCCTGCGCCAGGCGGCCCGGGAGGTGAAGGTGGGCGAGGACGTCCGCACCGCCCTGGGCTCCCTGGTCGACGTCTACGGCAAGCTCCTGCAGGAGGCGACGCGCGAGCGCAAGGGGTACGCGCCGTCCTGTTTCCTCTCGCCGCGCACGCTGGCGAAGTCGGTGGGCGTCGTCCGCGCGGGGGTGGTGCTCGGCCGCTACGTGGAGCACGCCGCTGCGCCCGAGGCGCGCCCGCTGCGGGCGACCGTCGCCGACCTGGGGCGGCTGCGCTGGATGTTCGCGCTGGGAGGGCCGGTGGCCGACGAGCTTCCCCGGGTCGTCGCGGCCACCGTGGACCCCAAGGAGAAGTGGCAGCTCGAGAACCTGCGCCTCGAGGCCGGCGCCTTCGAGCAGGCCCTCAAGGTGGTCCTGACTGATCACCAGCGCCGCGAGGAGGCCGAGGTGAAGGCGGTGGGGCTGCGCGAGCTGCGTGCCAAGCGCAAGGCCCTGGCGCCGGCCAACGCCGCAGACTTCGCGCTCCAGGCCTCCGAGGCCCGTCGCCAGGCGCAGTCCGAGGGTCTGCGGGCGGAACTCGGGGCCCTGGTGCGCGACGCCGCGCTGTCCTTCGCCGAGGGGGCGCGGGCAGGGACGCTGCCGCAGCTCCCAGGCGGGGAGAAGACCGCGCGGCTGCGCGCCTGCCTGGAGCTGGCGCAGGGGCTCCGGGACGCCGCGGACCCTTCCACCGCGGCGCAGGACCTCTTGCTGCTGGGGGTGAACGAGGCCGAGGGCGCGCTGCTGGGCATCGGGACGGCCGAGGCGGGCTTCGAGTTCGTCGCCGGGTCCCCGTTCTCGGTGGTCG
>CAZAIE010000465.1:0-6179 GCA_964485035.1 uncultured Myxococcaceae bacterium
GCTCGGTTCGTTCCCCCGCCTCCGCCCCACGAGGTCCCGATGACGTTCAAGAACGAGTACCTGTCCGCCTCCCGGCTCAAGCGCTTCGCGCAGTGCCCGAAGAGCTTCGAGCTCCACTACATCCGCGGGGAGCCCGCGGCGTTCAACCCCGCCACCACCTTCGGCTCGGTCCTGCACGCGGCGCTCGAGCGCGCCTACCGCTGGATCGTCGAGCAGAAGCTCGCCGGCCGCTTCCCCGAGGACCGCCTCATCGCCTTCTTCGAGGAGGAGTGGGCCAAGGCCAGCCTCTTCGACTTCGAGACCTTCCAGGAGGGCCTGAAGATCCTCCGGAGCTACGTCTGCGAGAACCCGCTGGTCGACTACACGACCGTCCTCGGGATCGAGCAGGAGTTCCGGCTGGCCGTCGACGGCTTCGAGGTCCGCGGCTTCATCGACCGCGCCGACCGCGTCGACACCGAGACGGTCCTCATCACCGACTACAAGTCCAACCGGGCGATCTTCACCCGCGAGGATGTCGACCACGACCTGCAGCTGTCGATCTACGCCGCAGCGGCGAAGACCCTCTGGCCCTGGGCGAAGAACGTGCGGCTCTCGTTCTACCTGCTGCGCCACGGCTTCCGGATGGAGACCTCGCGCAGCGACGAGGACCTGGCTGCGGCGCGCCGATACGTCGTGATGCTCGGTCGCGCGAGCGAGCAGGCGACCGACTACGAGGCCCGCCTCAACGAGAACTGCAACTGGTGCGACCACCGGATGCAGTGCCCGGTCTACCACCGCGCGTTGCTCGGCAAAGTCGAGCACGTCTGCCAGGACGAGAAGGACCTCGAGGCGGTGGCACGCGAGCGCGAGGAGGTCGCCAAGCTCGCGAAGGCGCTCTACGCCCGCAAGGAGGCGCTGGAGCGCATCCTCAAGAAGCAGATCGAGAACGTCGGCGAGCTCAAGCTGGGCGGCGTCGTCTACGGCCTGAGCAAGACCACCCAGGTCAGCTACCCCGCTGATTCCACGCTGCTGCTCCTCAACGAGGTGCTCGGCGAGTCCATCGAGGGCCTCGCCCGCCAGCTCCTCGTCGTCGACAAGTCCGCCGTCGAGCGCCTGCTCAAGGACGTCGCCAAGGACCTGCTCCCGGCCGACGTGAAGATGCTCAAGGCCCGTCTCGACGCCATTGCCCAGAAGACCTACTCGCCGCGCTTCGTCGCCCAAGCCGAGCGCAAGACGGAGGTGTCGCCGTGACCACCGCGATCGCTCTCAGGCCTACCACCTTGCCAGCCCTCGTCCCCGACGTCGTGACGCAGTCCTCGCTGCGCCCGCTCGTTTTCCTCGACCTCGAGACCACCGGCTTGGACCCGGCGGCCGACGACATCGTCGAGGTGGCGGCGATGCGCGTCGACCCGCTCAGCCTCTCGGTCGAGGGGTGCTTCGAGACGAAGGTGGCCCCCTCGCCTGGCGTTCTGATCGACCCGCAGGCGGCCGAGCTTAACGGCTTCCGCGCCGAAGACTGGACCGAGGCCCCCGAGGTGCAGGACGTGCTGCCCCTGCTCGCGCGTTTCCTCGAGGGCTGTCTCATCGTGGGCCACAATCCCGCTTTCGACTGGGCGTTCCTCTTGTCGGCGTACCGACGGTTCGGGCTGCGCCGGCCCGAGGTCGGGCACCACCTCCTCGACACCGCGACGCTCGCCTGGCCGCTGCTCCGCCACGGCTTCGTGAAGTCCCTCTCGCTCCGGGACCTCTGCGAGCACTACGGCATCTCGAACGTCGGAGCGCACCGCGCCCTCGAGGACGTGGTCCGGACCTACCAGCTCTTCCTGCGGCTGATCAGCGCGGGGACCACCGGCAACGCCGCAGTGGTGCGGGGAGGCGGCCTCCAGTGAACGTCAAGATCGCGGATGTCCGCGTGCCAGCGAAGCGGCGACGCGCGCTGGACCAGGGGAGCGTGAATGCCCTCGTGGAGAGCATTCGGGAGGTCGGGCTGCTCAACCCAATCACCGTCACTAAGGACATGAGGCTCGTCTCGGGCCTCCACCGGAAGGAGGCCTGCGAGCAGCTGGGATGGACCGAGATCCCCGCGGTCATCATCGACCTCGACGGACTCAAGGCCGAGCTGGCGGAGATCGACGAGAACCTCGTGCGCAACGAGCTGACGGCGCTCGAGCGCAGTGACCACTACATCCGGCGGAAGGAGATCTACGAGAGCCTCCACCCCGAGACGAGGCACATCAACGAACGCGGCGGCGGGCCTGGTCGGGGCAACAAAACAGATCCGGAGTCCGGATCTGTTTCCGTCGCCGCCTTCGTCGACGACACCGCTGCCAAGACGGGTCGCAGCCGCTCGGTGATCGCCGAAGAAGTGAAGATCGGCAGGGACCTCGCGCCCGATGTGAAGGACTCGCTGCGCGGGACCGCGATCGCGGACAACAAGACGGCCCTGCTCGCACTCGCGACGGAGCCAGCCGCCCGCCAGCGCGAGCTCGTCGCCGCCGGGCCCGAGGCGATCAAGGAAGCAGCAAAGGCCCAGCACAAGAGGCCGTCGATGCGCCTCTCGGCAGAGGACCGAAGGCATGTCGAGGCCACGCTGGCTGCTGCTCCGCCTCCCTCGTCCGAGCCCAAGGTGGACCTGAGCACGTTGCCCGACCCGACGGCACGGCTCGCCACGCTCGTCGCCCGCATCGATCACGCCCTGCACGCCGCGAGCGGAGCGGCGGCGCTCGCGTTGGTGCGTGCAGCGAGGGACGTGGCGGTGGCCACCGGCTCCGGCATCGAACCTGCCGAGGCCCGGTACCGCAGCAAGGTCCACGGACTCGTAGACATCTCCTCCTCGCGGAGGAGCAACCGGCGCGACAGCGCCATCCCCAGGAGTGAGCAATGAACCTGAAGAGCGATCGGTACGAGTTCAAGTCCGACGTCGTCATCACCCCGGCCTTGGCGGAGGGGATGCTGGCGACCTCGGTGGGCAACCGGAAGCTCAGCCCGGCCACGGTGCTCGAGTACGCCGGGGCGATGCTGCGCGGGCAGTGGCACCAGAACGGCAACGTCCTGAAGTTCGACAAGCTGGGCCGGCTGCGGGACGGCCACCACCGGCTCAACGCGGTCATCCAGGCCGGCTGCAGCGTGAAGATGGACGTCGCCATCGGCATCGACGAGGCGGCGCTGTACTCGATCGACTGCGGCCGCCCGCGGCGGCTGTCGGACTTCCTGCGGATGTTCGGCGAGAGCAAGAACGCCGACTTGCGCGCGGCCTACCTCAACCAGTGCACGCAGTTGATGACCGGCACCATCATCCCGATCCGCACTCTCGACGAGTACCAGCGCTGGATGGCGCTGTTCGGCGACGGCATCGAGTGGGCGCTGTACGACCTGAGCCCGTACAGGCACATGGTCAACGCACCAGTCGCGGGCGCGCTCGCCTTCGCCCACAAGACGGACCCGGAGGGCATCGCGCTCTTCGCGCAACAGGTGTGCACCGGCGAGAGACTCTCGTCCGGCGACCCCGCGCACACCTTGCGCCGGACAATCCTCGAGGCGGGGTCGCCGCGGGCAGGGCGTGAGCCGCGGATGGCGGTGTCGCGCCGGGTTCTCAACGCGGCGCTCGCCGCGCTCGAGGGGCGCAGCCTGCAGCGCGTGTACGACGCGCCGCACGGGCTCTTCTTCTTCCGCAAGGCGTACCTGCCCGCCCCGAGGTCCAGCCTGGGCGCGGCCCGCTTGCTGCAGGAAGGGGCACTCCCGTGAACGGCGCCGGCTGCAGAAGGAAGGGTCACGACTTCGAGCGCGAGATGGCGCGCGTGCTCGGCGAGGTCTTTGGCCCGGAGAACGCGCGGCGCGGCATCCAGTACCGCAGCGGCGGGGAGGTCCCCGACGTGGAGGTGCCGGCCTTCTGGGTCGAGTGCAAGCGCGGCCGGCGCACCAACATCCGGGCAGCGCTGAAGCAGGCCTTCGAGGCCTGTGACCAGCCGAAGTGGCTGCTCGCGATCTGCAAGGACGACAACGAGCGAGCCATCGCGTCGATGCACCTCGACGACTTCCTCGACCTGCTCCGCGAGTGGTGGAGCACCCGCAAGCAGTAGCCCCCGGAGAGAGCCATGTCGGAGAGCAACAGCCCGACGGGCTGGGGCGGAGGCGTGTGCCTCCGCCCCTACCAACTCGAGGCCATCAACCGCGTTCGCGACCGGGTCCGGGCCGGCATTCGCCGTGTGCTCATCGTGCTCCCCACGGGCGGTGGCAAGACGCTCATCGCGAGCCACATCATTGCGAGCGCCGTCGCCCGCGGCTCGCGCGTCCTCTTCCTCGCCCACCGCCGCGAGCTGGTGAATCAGGCGTACCGGAAGCTGCTCGCCCAGGGCCTCGCCGAGGCCCAGGTCGGCGTGCTCATGGCCTCCGACCCGCGCCGCCGCCCCGCCGCTCCAGTCCAGGTCGCCAGCGTCGACACCCTTCGCAACCGAGCGAAGCCGCCCGCCGAGCTGGTCTTCGTCGATGAAGCGCACCGCGCGACCGCGAAGTCCTACCGAGACATCGCCGACCACTACCCGTGCGCCGTCCACCTCGGGCTCACCGCCACGCCCTACCGCGCCGACGGCAAGGGGCTGAAGGACGCCTACGACGACCTCGTGGTCGTCGCGACGCCCCGCGAGCTCATCGACCAGGGCTACCTCGTCGAGCCGCGCGTCTTCACCGTGCCGTCGTCCGCGTTGCCCGATCTCTCGGGCGTGCGCGTGAAGGGCGGCGACTACGACGAGGCTGCGCTCGCGGATGCCGTCGACCGCCAGGCCCTCGTCGGGAACATCGTCGAGCACTGGCAGCGGCACGCGCAGGGACTGCGCACGGTGGTCTTCGCAGTCTCGGTCGCCCACTCGAAGCACATCGTCGAGCGGTTCCAATCCGTCGGCGTCGCCGCCGAGCACCTCGATGGCACCACGCCAACGGTCGAGCGCGACGCGATCCTCGCTCGCTTGGACGCCGGCGCGACCCAGGTCGTTGGCTCGTGCGGCGTTCTCTCCGAGGGATGGGACCAGCCGTCGGTGAAGTGCGCGGTCCTCGCCAGGCCCACCAAGTCGACGGGCCTCTACCTGCAGCAGGCGGGCCGCATCCTCAGGCCGTGGCAGGACGCCCGAGCGATCATCCTCGACCACGGCGGCTGCGCTCTCGAGCACGGGCTGCCGCAGGACGCGCGCGAGTTCTGCCTCGACCCTCCACGCAAGGCCAAGCGCCAGAGCGGCCCGCTCTCGAAGACCTGCCCTGCGTGCCAGGCGGTCCTGCCACTCTCGACGCGCGTCTGCCCTGAGTGCGGCCACGTGCTGCTGGAGGCCGAGCTTCCGCAGGAGCGGGACGGCGAGCTGGTCGAAGTGGTCGCGCCGGCGCCGCGGCCCCTCAGCGTCACTGCCATCCAGTCGGTCCTTCGCCACGCGCTTCGCGATGGCAGCAGCCTCACGTGGGACCAGTTCGAGCGACGACGAGCGCGGCCATGACCCTCGTGGCCGTCGCGCCCAACAAATTCTCCAAGGGCTTCGACGGCTCGGGGCGCACGCCTGCGCTCTCGTTCGAGGTGCTCGAACTGCACGACGCGCTGACGCGGGACTACCCGACGGACGCGCACCTGGTGACCTACGTGGTCGCCGGCGCCACGCGGCAGCCGCGCATCAACAAGGGCGGCCTCCCGTTCTTCAAGGAGCGCGTGGAGGTCGGCGTCTTCTTCTGCGACGTCGACAACCCCCACCACAGCCACTGGAACCGCGAGCTGCTGCACGCGGCCATCGAGCAGTACGAGTCGCTCTCGGTGCTCCAGAGCGCCGGCATCTACCACACGGAGCACGGCCGACGGATCGTCCAGCCCATCGAGCAGCCAATCCCCGCCGCGCAGGTCGAGCCATACCTGCGCCGGTGGCTGTTGCAGCTGGAGAAGGCGGGGCTGCCGGTGGACTGGGCGTGCCGGGACTGGACTCGGCACTTCCGTCTGCCGAACGTCCGGCGCAGCGGCTACCTCTACCGCAGCCCGTACATGCACCTCGAGCGGATGCACGCGATTCACCTCGAGCCGATCGAGATCCTCGCCCTCGAGCCCACCGCGACCGCCGCCAGGAACGCGTCGCCGTAGCTCGCGCCCATGGTCTTGTCGCGGATGATCTGCGTCCGCCCGGAGACATCGGACGTCGCCTGCGCCCAGACCTTGTTCTTGGTTCCGCCACCGACAG
>CAZAIE010000466.1:0-223 GCA_964485035.1 uncultured Myxococcaceae bacterium
GAGATGCTGGTCGCCGCCCAGGGGCTGTACCTCGACCGCTCGGGACTGAAGCTCGCCGGCTCGAGCCCCCTGCTCCAGGACGGCGCGGCCTCCGCGACGTCGTCCTCCGACCTCACGCGCCCCAAGTCGCTGTTCGGGCGGGCCTCGGTGGAGGTCGCCGGGGGCACGCTGGCGATGCTCGCCTCGCTCCAGTCGCTGGACACCGGTGGCGAGTTCCAGGACT
>CAZAIE010000466.1:233-6170 GCA_964485035.1 uncultured Myxococcaceae bacterium
TGTCGGCGACCTACCTGCGCTCCACCCCGGGGGCGGCCGAGCGGTTCGGGGGCGCCGAGGGGCTCTCCTACCTGCGCCGCGTCCAGACCGACGGCATCGAGGTGGCGCTGGAAGGGCGCGTGCGCCCGCTCGACTCGCTGCAGCTGGTGGGGGGCATCGACCACACCTGGGAGGGCCACCGCACCCAGTCGTTCGACCTCTTGCTCGAGGACGACCTCCTGGCCGCCGACGGCTCGGTGCTGCGCGCGGCGGGGACGGTCATCCCCGGCACGGCCGGAGCCCGGCAGGACTTCTACACCTTCGGCGCGTTCGCGCTGGCGCTCTGGAGCCCGCTGCCCGAGTTGGGCGTGAGCGTGGGCGCGCGGCTGGACCGCAACAGCGTCTACGGGCTGCAGTTCAGCCCGCGCGCGGGCCTGGTCTGGGCGCCGCCGGACGGCGCCTGGAGCGTGAAGCTCCTCTACGGCTCGAGCTTCAAGGCCCCCAGCGCCGAGCAGCTCTACACCCAGCCCATGCGGGCCCTCGACGTCCGCGGCAACGCGCGCCTGGAGGCCCAGCGCGCCCAGACCGGGGAGCTGGTCGGCTCGCTCCAGCTGGGGAACGCCGGGGAGATCCTCGCGAACGTCTTCGTCACCAGCGTCACCGGGCGGGTCGAGTACCAGCAGCGGGGGCTGTACCAGTCCGCCCTCAACGCGGTGGACGAGGTCTACGTGGGCGGCGAGCTGGACGCCCGCTACCGGCTGTTCGGGAACGCGCTGGGCCTGCAGCTGGGGGTGGGCGTCGCGAAGCTGGTGGCCCAGGCCGAGCGCTCCACCGTGCCCGTCACCGGGGGCCCGGAGGTCGAGCAGCCGCTCTTCCCGGTGCTGCAGGCCCACCTCACCGTCGACTGGCGCGTCCCGGTGCTGGGGCTGCGCCTCGTCCCGGAGCTGTCCTGGGTCGGCGGTCGGCCCACCTCGCAGTCGAACGCGCTGCAGCGCGACGAGGCCTACGAGGTGGCCGGCTACGTCTACACCGCCCTGGCGCTCTCCCTGCCCGAGCGGGAAGGGCTCTTCGGCGGGCGGTTCAGCGCCAGCCTCAAGGGCACCGACCTGCTCGGCAGCGCCACCGGCGAGCCGGGGTTCGGCGGGGTGGACGTCCCCGCCCGCGGCCGCACCGTCTGGTTGACCCTCTCCCACGGGTTCTAGCGATGGCCGAGCGAACGCACATGCTCCGACGAGTCCTCCCCGCGGCGCTGCTGGCCCTGCTCACCACCTGCTCCGGCGAGGCCAAGAAGACCACGCCGGTCGGCGTGCTCCTCCCGCTCACCGGGGCGCTGGCGGACTCCGGGGCGCAGGGACAGTCGGCGATCCTGATGGTCGCCGAGCAGGTGAACCAGGCGGGTGGCCTCGGGGGCCAGCCCATCTCCCTCTTCCTGCGCGACACGCGCGGCTCGCTCACCTTCGGGCTGGAGGGCGCGCGGCGGATGCTGGACCACGGCGTGGTGGGCATCATCGGCCCCGAGGAGACCGACCTGGCGATGGACCTGGTGACGCTGGTGCGCGAGCGCGAGATCCCGGTCATCTCCGGCGGGGTGACCTCGCCGCTGCTCGCCACCGAGCAGGACTCGGGCTTCTTCTTCCGAACCTGCCCCTCGGCGCTCCTGACCGGCTCGGCCGTCGCCCAGCGGATGCGACAGGACGGCATCACCCGGGCGGCCTTCCTCTACTCGCCGGACGACGCCGGGTCGGCCTTCATCGCCCGCGCCTCGGTGTCCTTCGCGGACGGCGGGGAGATCGTCGCGCCCGGCAACCCCGGCCCCATCTCGGTGCTCCCGGCCACCGACTACCGCGAGCTGCTCGGCCGCCTCCACGCGCTGCAGCCCCAGGCGCTGCTCCTGGCCGCCGACCCGGTGAGCAGCGCGCTCATCGTCCAGCAGTGGCGACTCCTGGGCGGCGCGGGGCGCATCTACCTGGGTCCGGGGCTGATGAGCGACGTCTTCGTGCAGCAGCTCCCGCCCGGGGCCGAGCGCGGCATGGTGGGAGTGAGCGCCCTCTCCAGCCAGGACTTCGCGACCTTCGCCCAGGAGTTCGAGACGGTCGCCGGCGAGCCCGCCTCCCAGTCGGCGTTCTTCTACTACGACGCGATGGCCCTGCTCGCGCTGGCCTACGAGCGGGCGGCCCGCGAGGCGGGCCCGTCGCCCACCGGAGCGCAGGTACGCGACGCCCTCGGCCCGGTCGCGGGCCCCCCCGGCGAGACCGTGCGCTGGAACGAGCTCGCACGGGGCCTGGAGCTGGTCCGGCAGGGCACGGAGATCGACTACCTGGGGGCGTCGGGCGAGTCCGACTGGGCGCCCAACGGCGACCTCGCCGCGAGCCAGACGCGCTTCTGGCGCGTGGAGGACCGCCGCATCGTCCTCGAACAGTGAGCCGGAGCAGTTGAGGGGGGCGTCACGCCCCGAAACGCAGGCAGACAAGGAGCGACGCATGCGCTTGACGGCGAAGAGCCTGGTGGTGGCCCTGGCGGCCGCGGGGATGACGCTGGGAGGGTGTGACCCGGATAAGCCTGTGGTCCCCGAGAAGCTGAAGGTGGGGTTCATCTACGTGACCACGCCGGGCGACGCTGGGTGGACCTATGCCCACGACCAGGGCCGCAAGGCAGTCGCGCTCAAGTTCCCGGACACGGTCGAGACCAAGTACCTGGAGAACATCCCCGAGGACCCGGTGAAGGTGGCCGAGGCCATCGACTCGTTGGTGAAGGACGGCTTCAAGCTCATCTTCACCACCAGCTTCGGGTTCATGGACGGCACCGTGGAGGCGGCCAAGCGGCACACGGACGTGAAGTTCGAGCACTGCTCCGGGTACAAGCGGGACACGAACCTCGCCACCTACTTCGCCCGCGAGTACCAGGCCCGCTACCTCACTGGCATCGTGGCCGGGAAGATGGTCCCCGCCGGCGCCAAGCTGGGGTACGTCGCCGCGATGGGCATCCCCGAGGTGGTCCGCGGCATCAACGCGTACACGCTGGGAGTGCGCAGCGTGAACCCCACCGCGACCGTGCACGTCGAGTTCACCAAGACCTGGTACGGCCCCGAAGCGGAGACGGCGGCGGCCAAGAAGCTGCTGGACGCCGGCGCCGAGCTGATGGCGCAGCACCAGGACAGCACCGCGACCGTCGAGCAGGCCCGCCAGCGGGGCAAGTACGCCATCGGCTACGACACCGACATGAGCTCCTTCGCCCCCGACACCGTGCTCACCAGCGCCATCTTCAACTGGGGCCCGTACTACATCTCCCGGGTGGAGGCGGTGCTCGACGACAAGTGGGAGTCGCAGGACTACTGGGGCGGCCTCGAGACCGGCGCAGTGGGGCTCGCGCCCTTCAACAGCAAGGTCCCCGAGGACGTGAAGAAGCTGGTCGCCGACGTGGAGGCGAAGATGAAGGCCAAGAGCTTCGACGCCTTCGACGCGGTCGACGCGGCCATCAAGAAGCAGGACGGCACCGAGTGGATCGCCAAGGGCCAGTCGATGACCGACGCCGAGAAGCTCAGCTCGACCACCTTCGTCGAGGGCGTGGTCGGAACCCTGCCCACCCCGTAGCTCGCGAACCTACGACGCAGCGCCCGTCGGCTCCCGGCGGGCGCTGTCTCTTTGGGTCCTCAGGGCGTCGGCGCTGCGGGCAGGCGGTGGCGCGCGGGATCCTCGGCGACGATGCCGCGGTACCAGCGCTCCGGGTAGGGCGGGTGCAGCACCTTGCCGGTCTGGCTCTTCACGTTGCCGTCCAGGTACTTCACCAGCAGTTCCTCCCCCAGGCGGCGCCACCGAGCGTGGGTCGCCTCGGCCTGCTTCAGGGTGTAGGCGGTGAGGTAGTCGCGGGCCAGCTCCGGGGCCGTCCCGTGCAGCTGCAGCGCCGCCTTCTCCACCGCCGCCTGCCGCTCGAAGAAGCCCCCCTCCAGCTCCGCCTGCGCCCGGCCGATGTCCTGGCTCATGTCGGCGTAGCGCCCGTAGGCCTGGTTCGCGACCCAGTTGAAGACCCAGAACGCCGAGTCCCACGAGAACCGGTGCAGGGTGGCGGTCTGCTCCGCGAGGCTGCGCGGCACCTCCCGGATGCCGGCGTAGACCGGCATGAACACCGCGCTGGCCGCGTCGTCCACCGCGAACCAGAGCAGCCCGCCGATGGGCCCTGGCAGCGCGGCGCGCGACTGCGAGACGAAGACGAACCCGGTCTGCTGGGTGGCGATGGCGCGCTCGTTCACGTAGGTCGCGTCGTCCACCTTGAAGCTCAGGGGCCTCCACCGGTACGGCAGCGCGTATGGCCCGGCGCCGACCCCGGTCGCAAGGTCGAACGGCGTCCCCTCGAAGTGGTCGCGCATCAGCGCCATCAGGTCCTGGGGAGTGAGCTTCTTGTCGGGGGCCACCCACAGCGGCAGCGGCTGCGCGCCGGGCACGCTCAGCGCCCAGTCCGGCTTCAGCTTCTTCGACGGGGCCACGCGGTCGAACACGCGCCAGACCCGCAGGTCGCAGGTGCGCCGCGTCTTCGGGTCCACCTCGGCGTAGGCGTCGGCGAAGCTGAAGTCCGCGTCCTTTCCGGTGAACCAGCCCTTCTCGCGCGCGAAGGAGACGACGTCCTTCGCGTACAGACAGTTCTGCGGGTCGGCTAAGGGGAAGGTGCGGATGCGGGCGTTGTTGGCGTGGGCGGTGACCATCCCCTCCGGGACCCGCCGCGCGACCCAGAGCGCGCCCTTCGCCCCCGGCCCCTTCCCCACCATCTCCATGAGCCAGGCCTCCTGCGGGTCGGCGATGGAGAACGACTCGCCCTTGCTGCGGTAGCCGTACTCGTCGGTGAGCGCCCCCATCAACTGGACCGCCTCGCGCGCCGTCCGCGCCCGCTGGAGCGCGAGGTAGATGAGGCTGCCGTAGTCGAGCCCGCGGTCCAGGGTCGGCGGGGCGTCGGGGGACCCCGGCGCGGGCGCCAGCTCCTTGCGTGGGCCGAAGGTGCTCTCGCCGATCACGAGCTGGTGCTCGTTCATGTTCCCCACCACCGTCGCGGTGCGCGGGGCCTCGGGGATGTGCCCCAGCCGCTCTCCCGAGTCCCACTCGACGACGTCACGCTTCGTCCCTGGGGCGTGCACCGCTCCGGGGAGGAAGTAGAGCGCCCCGTAGAGCTCGTGCGAGTCGGCGGCGTAGGTCGCCATGGTGGAGCCGTCGGCCGAGGCACCGCGGCTGGCGAGGATGCTGGTGCAGGCCCACGCGGACCCCGCGGCCAGGGACAGCCCGAGCGCGCCCAGAGCGCAGAGGATGAGTCGAAGCATGGTGGGGTCCAATCGACGTCCCGTCCCCCAGGGGGACGGGGGGATGCGAATCAGGGGGCTGCGTAGAAGTCCTTGTCCCAGGCCTTGCGCACCTTCTCGTTCCAGCCGAACAGGTCGCGTCCCAGGACGCCCCAGTCCACGGGGCGGTCAGCCTCGGCGAGGATGCGCCTCATGCGCGGGACCAGCTCGTCCACGTCCCGCGCCTGGACCAGGTGCTTGTACTTCAGGGCCTCCTCCGGGGTCCGCGGCTGCTGGCCGGGGTAGAGCGCCTCGCGCAGGAAGAGCCCGGGCTTGAAGCCGGTGGGGTCGGCCAGCTGCTCCGCGGCGGGGAAGCAGGCCACCAGGTGGGCGAGCCGCAGGCGCACGTCGTCGGGGGTGCCGCCCGCCAGCTTCCAGAAGGTGCGGTCCATCATGATCGTCTGGGCGTTCGGGCAGCGCTCGAGCGCCGCGCGCTCCGCGTCCGGGAGGTCGTCGTAGGCATCGCGCAGCTCGCGGAGCGCTTCCGGGTCGAGGGTGTCGTCCATGTCACTCCTCCGCCTCGACGGGGGCGCCGCCCATCGCCGAGAGGTCTTCCTTCTTCACCGAGGCGGAGTCGAAGGCCTTCGCTCCCGCGAGCATCTTCTCGACGATGGCGTCGAACTCGCCCTCCCCCGTCC
>CAZAIE010000467.1:0-6168 GCA_964485035.1 uncultured Myxococcaceae bacterium
GCATGAACTCGGAGTACGAGGAGGCAGAGGAACTCGAGCCGGGCCTCGCGCGCCTCGCCGAGCACCTGGCCGGTGACCTCGCGAGCTTCGTGTCCGGCGGGCTCCACGAGCTCTCGAAGGCGCTGCTCGACGGCAACCCTGCGTGGACGCCCCAGCTCGCCCAGGCCGCGGCCTCCCGCACCGAGCCGGTGACGCTGATCCTGCCGGTTGCGCTCTCCAAGACGCAGGACGACAAGGGCCGCGTCCCCTGGTCCGTCTTCGGCTGCAGCCACCTCGGGCCGGCGCGCGCGTTCTGGGCGAGCTTCGGTCCCGCTGACGAACCGGCCTTCTGCCGCCTCGCGGGCTGGCTCGCGGGCCTCGAGGGCCGCACCGTCGACCGGCTCCTGGCCAGCGGCCTCAGGGTCCTCCCGCGCGCGCCAGAGCCGTCCCTGCCCTCCTTCGACGAGGGGCCGCTGCCGGCGTTCGTGCGCCCGCTGCTCTGGAAGGAAGGGGCCCGGGCCACGACGCTGCTGACCTTCGAGTCCTTCGCGCGGCTGCCCCAGGCCGTCCGCGACGCGTACTGCGCCGGGTCGCTGCGGCTGGTCCCCTCGCCGCTGAGCCTGGTGTTCTTCGAGCACCCCGGCTACCGGCGGCTCGCGCTGCCCTGGGCCACGCAGATCGCGCTGTTGCACCACTTCCCACGCAGCGAGCGCTCGATGGGACTGCGCATCCCGCAGTCGGGCTGGCTCGACGAGGAGCGGGCGGGCGACGCGCGCAAGGACGGGCACCGCATGGCCCGCACCATCGTCCGCACCCATCGCTGGCAGCGGGTCGAGCGCGACGCCGAGGCGAGGGAAGACGACTTCGCCGACCAGGTGACCGCCGCGCTCTTCTCCGCCGACCCGGACCTCTTGGGCCTGTACCACAAGCCCATGGGGCGCAACGCCCAGGTCTGGTCCGCTCGCTACGAGCCGGTGCTGCACGGGCTCTCGGCGAAGGGGCCGGAGCTGCAGCGCGCGGCGGCGCAGGTCGCGGCGGGAGGACGCTTCGGCTACCGCTTCCTCTTCCCGCCGATGCGCGCAGGCGCACGCTCGCTCTTCCTGCACCGGCCGATGGTGGGCCGACTCGATCCGGTGACGAAGCGCTTCGAGCGTCCGCCCCTCGACCTCCCGGGTCTGGTCACGGCCGAGCGTGACGGAGCGCCGGCGCTCGAGCTCACGCCGGTCCGGCTGGACCGTCCCGGGCATCACGATGCGGCGCGCTGCTTCCCCCGGGATCCCGGCCTGCGACGGCGGACCACCTCTTGGAACGTTCGAAAGATCCTCGATTGGTCCGAGGCGCTGGGCCCGCTCTCCCCGAACCTCGCGCTGCGACTGCTCGACGTGCCCAAGGACTCGCGGCTCGACGGGTTCATCGCCTCGCTCCCCAAGGCGGCGAGCGATCCCGCGGCGGGCGAGCGCGCGAGCGCCGCCGTGAAGTCCTGCCTGGGCCCTGCTCCAGCGCCGCAGCCGGGCCTGAGCTTCGAGCAGACGCGGACTCGGGCCTTCGAAGAGAAGCTCTGGAAGACCATCGACGGACTGGCCTGCGGTCGGTTCCGGGACAAGGACAACGCAGACGCGGTGAAGGCCAACGAGGGTCGCACCGGAGGGCCGTTGGGGACGTCGCTGGGCCGTGCGCCCGCGCGCAAGCGCGACCTCGACGCCCTGGCGGACCACCTCGCGCGTGAGTACGAGCAGAAGATCGCCGCGGCGGGGATGACCGGCCGGGCCCTGGTCGGCGACCACCGCTTCCGCTGGGAGACGGACTTCGACTTCGGCTGGTCGGGAGGCTGGACCGCGAACCGCCGGAGCCCGGCCGAGCGCAACCTCGTCGTCGTCATCCCCGGGCAGGACTCCAGCGAGGCGGTGGTCATGGCCGACCACTACGACACCGCGTACATGGAGGACGTCTACGAGCCCTCCCGCGGCGGAGATCGGCTGCGAGCCGCGGCGGCAGGCGCCGACGACAACCACTCAGCGACCGCGGCCCTGCTGGCGGCGGCAGACGTGCTGCTCCCGCTGGCGCGCGACGGAAAGCTGGCGCGGTCGGTGTACCTGGTCCACCTGACCGGCGAGGAGTTCCCGGCGGACTGCCTCGGGGCGCGCGCCCTGGGGCGGGCGCTGGTGGAGGGGACCTTCGGACTGACGCTGGCCGACGGGCCCCGGATCGACCTCTCGCAGACGCGGGTCCGTGGGGCGTTCGTCCTGGACATGATTGGCCACAACCACGACCGCGACCGGGACGTCTTCCAGATAGCGCCGGGAGAAGGCCAGGGTTCGGCAGAGCTCTCGGCCATCGCGCACGAAGCATGCGAGCGCTGGAACCAGGGAGCGCGGGAGTGGAACCAGTTGCCCGAGCGGAGGGGCCGAGGCCGATCGGTGCGGGTCGCCGACGTCCCGAACCCGCCGCCCCCGCCCATCGCGGAGCACCTGCGAGTTCAGGGAGAGGTGCGAGCGGAGTGGGAGCCGCGCAGCGCGCTCTACAACACCGACGCGCAGATCTTCTCGGACCTGGGGATCCCCGTGGTGCTGTTCATGGAGAACTACGACCTGCGGCGGACCGGGTACCACGACACGCACGACACCATGAAGAACATCGACCTGGACTACTGCGCGGCGCTGACGGCCATCGCGATCGAGTCCGTGGTGGAAGCGAGCACCGGGAACTGAGCGAGGTGCCTGCCTGGGGCCCCACCCCGACCCTGAGACGGGTCCGACGGTCCCCACCCTCACGCCGGCTTGCGGAACACCGAGACGTGCGGAGCGCAGCGCTCGAAGAGACCCGTGCACCCGGTCGGCATCGACTGGGTGTTCTCGAGCACCAGGATCCCGCCTGGGTCGAGCACGCGGTGGAACAGCCTCACGACCTCGCCGCGCTGATCCGGCGAGAAGTGCAGGAGCACGTTCTTGCACACGATGAGCTGGTAGGCGCCGCTGGGCGGCGGTTGGAGCGAGAGCAGGTCGTGGCGCGAGAACGCGAGCCGGTCGCGGATCTCCGAGGTGAGCTCGACGTCGGCGCCGATGTCGGTGAAGTAGCGCGCCCTCAGCTCCGGGGGCACCCGCTCCACCTCGCCCTTGGGGTAGCGCCCCTTGGCGATGATCTCCCCGAACTGGCCGCTCTCGTCGACGTCGGTGGCGTCGATGCGGACGTTGCGGAACTGGAACTTGCCCATCCGCTCCGCGAGCAGGATGGCCACGGTGTAGGGCTCGGGGCCGTGGGCGCAGCCGGCGTCCCACACGCCGATGCGCTGGCGCCCCTCGACCGCCGGCGCCATGGCGTCGATGGCCAGGGTGAGGCAGTCCTCGTCGCGGAAGAAGTACGTGAAGGCCATGATCGTCCGGTCGTCCGGGGTTCAAGCGCTGTCGCAGAATCCGCTCCCCTCCCAAGCCAAGCGCGACGAAGGAGCGCTGGCGCCCGGGGGACTGCACAGGGAGCTTTTCGACAGCTCTTCAGCCCAGAAGCGAGATGCGCCCGCCGCCGTAGCCGGTGACGGCCACCTCGGCGTGCATCGCGGTCCCCGGCTTGGCGACCACCGCGGCGAGCTCGGCGGGGAGCGCCGGCGGGCACGCGACGATCTCCTTGAGGCTGACGTGCGGCTGGCCGGGGAGATTGAAGAAGCGGTTGCAGACGTTCATGACCTCCCGGAGGTTCTCCAGGAGGTTGGGGGCGAGCGCGCCGGCGCGAACGCTGTCGTTGACCACACCGGCAGGGACCATCACCAGCGCGGCGGCGAGGTTGGCGGCCAGCTGGATGTCCATGAGGACGGCGGTCTTGAAGGCACCTTGGTCCGTGCGGAACACGCCCACGTACGCGTGGGCCGAAGGGCCCGGCGCAAAGAGCTTCCCGTCTTTCGAGGTCACCTTCCGACCGATCAGCCCCTCGAAGAGCTTGCCCACCGCATCTGCTGCGGGAAGGGGGAAAGCACCAGCCATTGCGTACCTCCAACTCCGTTCGAGACGCGCGACACCATACTGCTATGCGAGGTGGGGGCCAACCGTGGCCTGCATCCCTTCCGGGGTGAACGGCTTGGTGAGGAAGAAGAGCGCGCCCTCCTGCTTCGCGAGCGCCTGCATCTCGGCGGAGCACTCGGAGGTGACGAACCCGAGCTTGACCGCGATGTTCTCGGCCTTGAGCGCCTTGAGCAGGTCCAGGCCGCTCATCTCGGGCATGTTCCAGTCCGCGAGGATGAGTCCCGGCTTGTCGGCCTTGATCATCTTCAGCGCCTCGGCGCCGCTCGAGGCCTCGACCAGCGTGTGCGTGCCCAGCCCCACCTGGCGCAGCGTCCGCATCACGATCATCCGCATGGCCTTGCTGTCGTCGACGATGAGGATCTTCATGTTCTCTGCCTCCGGGGTCCGAGGGACCGCCTACTGTTCCCGCTCCAACACCTTGATCTGCACGGCCTGTCCCGCGCAGACGAATCCGTGCTGCTCCACCTGCTTCGAGTTGGCGACCACCATGGTGTACTTCTCGCCCTCCACGACGGTGGGCAGCGAGAGCTGACACCCCGAGGGAAGCTGTCCCTTGAAGTTGCCGCCTGCGATGTTGACGAGCTCGCCGAGCGCGTCGCGCATCTCCCCGTCCCCGACCTCCTCTGGCTGCATGCCGAACATGGCAGCGGCAGCCTGCCGTGTGGCCTCCTGGGTCATGGCGATGACCAGCGCCCCCGACCAGGACCCCGTGATGTGGACGCAGCCGGTCAGGGAAGCGCCGTCGATGGCATGTTCGCCGTCAATGGGATCGATCGGGAGGCTGAGGACCGAACCCCAGATGTTCACGACAATCCCCTTCAACTGATCGCGCGTGACGTTCATGGCCCCTCTTTTCCTTCGCGTGCGCGACCGGTGATGCACGCCGCGCGCCGCGCCCTCGAGCTGGGCGCATCCCTACGGAAGTGGCTGGAGTTGCGACAGATTCCTGCCAGCTGTGCGCCCATCGCCCCGCAACCCGCCTGGGTGAAACGCGGCCCCGCGGGTCCCAAGAACCCCAGGGTCGTGGGTGAGTCAGGAGGCTGACGAGCCGTCATCGCGCTGACGTCTCGTGGGGCCAAGCGAGAGAAAGCCACCGAGCCAGACCACGCAGAGAGCGCTCCCTCTTGGGCAGCGCGACAGAGTTGCGACTCCAAGCCACTGGGCGCAACGGGCACACGACTTGCTGACCGTGCTCCCGGAGGTTCGACCATGGCCGACGAAACCCCGAAGGATGCCCCGCCTGCCGGCGCGTCCAAACTCCCGATGATCCTGTCCATCTTCAACTCGCTGCTGATCGCCGGCGTCCTCGCGGTGGTCGTCCTGCGACCAGGTGGTGGCTCAGCCCCGCCCAAGGAAGCAGCCGCGGACCCGCACGGTGAGCACGGCGAAGGCTCCGTCAAGGGGAGCACCGTCGGCCCCACGCTGAAGATGGCCGACTTCGTCATCCACCTTCGCAACCCCGAGGCCGAGCGCTTCGCCCGCCTCTCCATCGAGCTGGAGCTGTTCAGCGAGCTCGACCGCGAGAAGCTCACGCCCTACGTGCCCCGCCTGCGCGACGCGTTCGTGGGCTACCTCTCCGACCGCACCGCCGAGGAGCTCGCCGGCAGCGAGGCGCTCACCAAGGCCAAGGCGGCGCTGCTCAAGCTGGTCGAGGAGCTGGTGCCGGGCAAGCACGTCCGCGCGCTCTACTTCACCGACTTCGTCGTGCAGTGACGCGAGGAGCCCCGTGTCCGCCGCCCTGAACCCAGAGGAACTGAATGCGCTGATGAGCGCCATTCAGGACAGCCGCGTCCCCACCGCGCCGGCCGCTCCGGGGCTGGTCGGCGGGTCGGGGCGGGCTGCCGTCGTCCCCTACGACCTCACCAGCCAGGACCGCATCATCCGTGGGCAGATGCCCACGCTCGACGCCATCAACGAGCGCGTGGCCTCGCTGCTCGCCGCCGGGCTCTCGGGCCGCACCCGCCTCTCCATCCGCGTCAACACCACGCCGGCGACGCTGCTCAAGTTCGCCGACTTCAACGTGCTCCTGGCGCCCCCGGCCACGCTCTGCATCCTCGCGCTGGGCCCCGGCCACGGCCTCGCCATCGCGGTGCTCGAGCCGGGGCTGGGCGACGCGCTGCTCGCCGCGGCGCTGGGCGACCGCAAGGGACGCAAGGACGACATCCCCACCGAGGCGCGG
>CAZAIE010000468.1:0-6166 GCA_964485035.1 uncultured Myxococcaceae bacterium
CTGCAGCTCCTTGAGGATCGGCATCCCGTCACGGACGCAGTCCACGCCCTGGCGGAGCAGCGCCTCGAAGCGCTCCTCGTCGGTCGGGCGGGGGGCGCCGAACAGTTCCTGGCGCAGCCGTTCGCCCGCGCGTGGGCGCTCGGAGTCGGACGCCTTCTTCAACGAGGCGAGCTCGACTGCGCCGGGCGCCTTGGAGCCCAGGTAGCCGACGAGGTCCCGGTCGATCCACACGCCGAGGAGGAAGCGGTCGAGGGCGAGCCGGGCGTGGGCATTGGGCTTGGGTGCCGCGGCCTTCGCAGCGGGCTTCTTCGCAGATTTGGTCGGCGCTGCAGACTTCTTCGGCGCCGAGGCTCTCTTCGTGGGCGTGGCCATCGCGACCTCCTGGGACGAAGGAGTGTAACCCCCAACCGCGAAGGGCTCACGGCGGACGTGTGGGTCCGGCCGATTCTTCAAGTCCAGGCTCGGCTACTTCACCAGCGCCAGCAGCCGCTCGATGAGCGCCGACGAGTTCACGCCCTCGGCCTCGGCGTGGAAGTTGGTGAGCAGGCGGTGGCGCAGCACCGGTCGGGCCAGCGCGCGCACGTCGTCGATGGTGGCCGCGTACCGTCCGTCGAGGATGGCGCGGGCCTTGGCGCCGATGACCAGGTACTGGCTCGCGCGCGGTCCGGCGCCCCAGCCCAGGTACTGGTCCACGAAGTCGGGTGCCCCCTCGGCCTTGGGGCGCGAGCGCCGCACCAGCTCGACCGCGTAGCGCACCACCGAGTCGGTCACCGGCACGCGCAGCACCAGCTCCTGCAGCGCGCGGATGCGCTCGGGCGAGAGCACCTTGGTGAGCGCCTGGCGCGGCGCGCCGGTGGTGGCCTTGACGATCGCCACCTCCTCCTCGGCGCTGGGGTAGCCCACGTCCACCAGGAACATGAAGCGGTCGAGCTGGGCCTCGGGCAGCGGGTAGGTGCCCTCCTGCTCGATGGGGTTCTGGGTGGCGAAGACCAGGAACGGCAGGTCGAGCGGGAAGGTGTTGCCGCCCGCGGTGACCTTGTACTCCTGCATCGACTGCAGCAGCGCCGCCTGGGTCTTGGGCGGCGTCCGGTTGATCTCGTCGGCGAGGATGATGTTCGCGAACAGCGGGCCCTTCACGAAGCGGAAGGCGCGCCGCCCGGTCGAGCGGTCCTCCTCCAGCACGTCGGTCCCGGTGATGTCCGAGGGCATCAGGTCGGGCGTGAACTGGATGCGGCTGAACGAGAGGTTCAGCACCTCGGCCAGCGTGGAGATGAGCAGCGTCTTCGCCAGCCCGGGCACGCCCACGAAGAGGCAGTGCCCCCGCGAGAAGAGGCTGATGAGCAGGTGGTCCACCACCTCCCGCTGGCCGACGATGCGCTTCTCGATCTCCCGGACGATCTGCGCGCGGGCCTCCGCGAGCTCGGCCACGGCCTGGCGGTCGTCGGTCGCCCCGGCCGGTGCGACGGGCTTCGGGGCCTCGGGGGTGGCGGTGTCCATGCGGTCTCTCCAGCGTTCGGAAGCGGGGGACTATACCCCTGGCGGTCCTGGATGCTTCCCTTGGTTTTCTGAGGCCGGCCATGCCTCTCCGGGCGTGGCTGCCAGGGCCGCGCGATTGCCCGGTCGCGCGCGGGGAGGGCAGGGGTCGTGCAACTCCGCGTGGCCTTGGAGCAATTCGACCCGCAGGCAGCGTCGGCTGGCAGCCCGGGCTGGCCGCCGACGCTGGCCCCTGCTTTGCTCCACCTGAGTGGATCTCCAGGGAGGACCAGATGCGAAAGCTCCTCGTCGTCGCGTGTGCGCTGTGCGCCGGTTGCCTGCAGGCCGTTGACGTCGGTCCCGGCGAGAAGGACGCCAGCGCAGGCGGAGCGGATGTCGGCTCCCTATCCATCGACGCAGGCCATCCCGGGGACGCCGGTGCTCTGGCCTGCGTGAAGGACCAGGACTGTCCCCAGCCGCCGTCGAGCCGCTGCAACCCGGTCCACGCGGTCTGCACCCACGGCCGCTGCGAGACCAAGGCCGATCAGGTGCCGTGGACCAACGACCCCGGCGCCTGTCTGGTCAGCGAGCACTGCGACTGCCAGGAACTCGATCACCCCGAGTGCGAGGGCTCCTGGTCGTGCGCGGCGGGCCGGTGCTCGTGGAAGTGCGGAGGCTGCCAGTCGGACCTCGAGTGCCCGACCGGCGAGGTGTGCCAGGAACTCTCCTGCGGCGCCCCGAAGCAGTGCGCGAAGGGCTGCCGCAGCTCGGCGCAGTGCCCCTCGGGGTCCATCTGCCAGGTGACGCAGCCCAAGTGCGGAGAGCCCTGGGGGCCGTGCGTCGAGTCGCCGTCCTGCACCGACGACGCGCAGTGCCCGCTCGGCACCGCCTGCGACTGGGTCGGCGTCGGCAAGAAAGCCTGCCTCGCCGGCTGCCACACCGCCGCCCAGTGTCCGACCGGCCAGGTCTGCCAGCTTGGCGCCTGCCCCGACTGCGTCTACTGCCCCTGCGTCGGCACCTGCCAGCCCAAGGCGGGCTGCAAGTCCGACGCGGAGTGCGGCGCGGGCCAGGTGTGCGGCACCACCACGCTCGACTGCACGCCGCACTGCCTGCCCGGTTGCCACACCGACGCACAGTGCCGGGCCGACCAGACGTGTCCGCCCACGCCGCCCTGCACCGGCTGCGGCTGCGACCATTCGACCTGCGTCCCCCGAGAGGTGACCTGCACCAGCGATGCGCAGTGCAAGGCCGGGCAGATCTGCTCGTACGACGACACGCTCGCCTGCACGGGTGTGCGGCACTGCCGTGAGGGCTGCCTCAAGGACACGCAGTGCCGCGTCGGGGAGGTCTGCCTGCAGGCCGACTGTGGTCCGTGCTGTCCGGGGCGCTGCGAGCCGGCCACGCCGACTTGCCAAGCGGACAAGGAGTGCCCCGCCGGGCAGATCTGCGCGTTCACCGACACCATGGCCTGCACCGGCCAGAAGACCTGCCAGACGGGCTGCCGGGACAACACGCAGTGCAAGGCCACGGAGGTCTGCACGCCGGTCTATGGCGGTGTCTGCGCCCCCGGGGTGTGTCTCGCGACGCCGGCGACGTGCACCGACGACGCGCAGTGCGGTCCGGGGCGCATCTGTGAGCCCCAGGGACCGGGCTGCAACACCTCCAAG
This sequence comes from uncultured Myxococcaceae bacterium, assembly GCA_964485035.1. Classification (GTDB taxonomy): domain Bacteria; phylum Myxococcota; class Myxococcia; order Myxococcales; family UBA5297; genus CAZAIE01. The sequence continues at coordinate 3,141 of CAZAIE010000468.1, forward strand.
GTCTGCATGGACGGCTGTCACACCGACGCGCAGTGCAAGGCGGGGACGACCTGCTCGCTGCCGTCGTGCCTGACCTGCCCGTGTCCGGGCGCGTGCATGGGCCCCGGCTGTCCGGGGACGCCGTCGTGCTCCACGACGATGCAGTGCACCTTCAACCAGAGCTACTGCGAGAACGCGTGCTGCCAGCAGTGCCCGGTCTATGACGTGGCGCCGTGCCTGCCGAACCAGTGTCCCCACGGCGGCGGGGTGGACCAGCGCGGCTGTGCCCTGGGCCCGGTCTGCGGCGCCTGCTGCAACTGCCCCGACGTCGCCGCGCCGGTGTGTGGCGTGAACTACCAGACCTACTCGAACCCCTGCGAGGCGCAGTGCGCGGGGGTGCAGGTGCTGCACGACGGCCCGTGCCTCACCTTCGAGGGCATCGGCTGTGCGAACACCAGCACCGGGCTCTCGTGCCCCGCGGGGCAGTACTGCCGCGACGCCTGCCCGATGTGCGCGGCCATCGTCCTGCGCTGCACGAAGGTCGGCGCCTGCGTGGGCGACTTCGACTGCCCCGCCGGGCTCCCGTCACCGATCTGTGCGAACGGCCAGCCGGCGAAGTGGGGCTGCGCGAACCGCACCTGCCACGCGAAGTGCCCCTAAGCCGTCGAGCGGCGCCTGGATGGTGACCGGGCGGGTCCCTTTCCAGGGGCCCGCCCGAGTGGTCTGCACGAGTCGTCCCGACCTAGAAGGCCAGGTGGACGTGGTCGTCGTGGCCGCCGATGGCCCCGATGCTCTGGCCGTGCTTGATGCCGCCACAGGGGTCGTAGAAGAGCTCGGTGGGGGCGTACTGGGCCATGTACCGGTAGAAGCGCGCCATCGCTGCGGGGGAGCCGGCGACGTCGATGGCCCGGCCGCTGTAGTGGTACGAGGTGGGCGTGTGCTTGCCTCCCTTGTAGGAGGTGACGGTGAGCCCCATCCGCTCCGCCGTGCGCCAGGCGAACATCAGCTTCTCGTAGTTGGTGCGCCCAGCGCTCTGGGGGGCGTCCACGTCGCCGACGTCGAAGCCGTCCTTGTAGTACTTGGCCAGCGCGCCCTTGGTCTTCGGCCCGACGACGCCGTCGACGGAGAGCTGGTGGGCCTTCTGGAAGCTGACGACCGCGGACTTGGTCTTGGGGCCGAAGATGCCGTCGGCGCCGCCGGGGTCGTATCCAGCCGCCTTGAGCGCTTGCTGGAGCTTGGCCACGTCGTTGCCGCGAGAGCCGATGGAGAGCATGTCGTTTCCTCCGCGTTCGTCCTGCCTTGCGTGGATTGTCGAAGGACACCGGCGGCGGGTTGTCTCACACCTGCGTGTCGCGACTCGCGGACGGCGCTGCCGATCGTCAAATTGCCGAAATCATTCGTCTTCTAGGGGCCCGGCACTCCGCAGATCCATGTCGCGCCCCGAAAAGGGGGCGGGCAGGCAGGGCTTCGGCTGCTTGACCTGAAGCCCGAAGCCTCGAGCCTGAAGCCAGTTCAGAACAGCAGCTTGGCGCTGCGCCGTGCCAGCTCGGCGAGGGTGTCCGGACCCAGCCCGAGCGCGAAGACGAGCAGGCAGGCAACGCCCAGGGCCCACTCCAATGCGTGCATCCGCGGCTCCTCGACCGTGCTGGGCTCGGAGGGGCGGAAGTACATGAAGACGATGACCCGCAGGTAGTTGTAGGCGCCGATGGCCGCGGTCACGACGCCGAAGATGGCCAGCGCCACGTCGCCGGCGTCGATGGCCGCCCGGAACACCAGCAGCTTGCCCATGAAGCCCACCGTGGGCGGGATGCCGGCCAGCGAGAGCAGGAACACCGCCATGCTCGCCGCGAGCATCGGCCGGCGCCTGGCGAGACCGGCGAAGCGGTCCAGGTCCCAGGCGTTGGGGCTGTCGGCGTCCTCCCGCTCCATCACCGCGGAAACGCCGAAGGCGCCGATGGCCGAGAGGGTGTACGCCGCGAGGTAGAAGAGCAGCGACTCGCCGCCGACGGACTTCATCCCGGTCCGCCCCGCGGCCGCCAGCCCCAGCAGCAGGTAGCCCGCGTGCGCGATGGAGGAGTAGGCGAGCATCCGCTTCACGCTCCGCTGCGGCAGCGCCAGCAGGTTGCCGAGCAGCATCGTCGCCAGCGCCAGGACCACCACCACCGGCACCCACTTCTCGGCCGCGCCGCCGAAGCCTACCGCGAGGGTGCGGAACATCGCCGCGAAGGCCGCCGCCTTCACCCCGGCCGCCATGAACGCGGTCACCGGGGTCGGCGCGCCCTCGTAGACGTCCGGCGCCCACATGTGGAATGGCACCGCGGCGACCTTGAAGCCGAACGCGGCGACGATGAGCGCCAGGGCCGGCCCCAGCAGCTCGGGGTGGTGCCGCGCGCCAGCGGAGGACAGGTCGGAGAGGTTGGTGGTGCCGGTCGCGCCCCACACCAGGGCGATGCCGTAGAGGAACACCGCGCTGGAGAAGGCGCCGAGGAGGAAGTACTTGAAGGCGGCCTCGGTCGTCCGCTGGCCCCGCCGCAGCCACGCCGCCAGCGCGTAGGTGGCCAGCGACATGACCTCCAGCGCGATGAACATCATCACCAGGTCGTTGCTCATCGCCAGCAGCTGCATGCCCGAGGCCGCGAAGAGCAGCAGCGCGTAGTACTCGCCGCGCTCCGCCTGCAGCCGGCGCAGGTAGCTGGCCGAGAGCAGGACCGAGAGGAACAGCCCCGCGGCGATGGTGGCCGAGACGAAGGCCTGGAAGAAGTCGCCCTGGGCCGCGCCCTTCAAGATCGGCCCGACGCGGTGGGGCAGGCCGAGCTGGTACAGCCCGCCCGCGAACGAGAGCGCCGCTGCCGCGCACGCCAGGGCGGCCTGGTAGCGCCGCTCGCCGCTCTTGAGGAAGGCCTCCGAGAGCATCAGCGCACAGGCGGTGGCCGCGAGCACCAGCACGGGGAACAGCGCGATGAGGTGGTGGGAGCTGGGCATCTCAGGGCCTCCCCTCGGCCGGCGCCCGCTCGAGCGGCCGGAGCCGATCGGGCCGGGGGACCCGC
>CAZAIE010000469.1:0-6155 GCA_964485035.1 uncultured Myxococcaceae bacterium
TGCGGTGCGCCGGCGGACCTGCTCTGGACGTCGGGGGACGCGCGCTGGCACCGCTCCGACCGGGTGGCCGCCGTGGGCAAGCGCGGAACCGGGTGCAGGCTGGCCTCGACGCTGGCCGCAGGACTCTCCCGCGGCTTGCCACTCGAGGAGGCGGTCGAGGCCGCCATCGCCTACGTGCGCCGGTACCTGCTGGCGCCCGATGGCTGAGCTGAGCCCGGGCGAACTGGAGTCGCTTCTCTCGCGACTACGGCACCACGGTCTTTCGAAGGGCGCTGAACACCCGGGTGACCTCGTCGCCCTGCTTCGGGCACTTCCCGCTGAAGGCGAGCTGTGCGTTCTCGTACTCCGGGAGCTTCTTGCGGAACTCGCGGATCTCCTTGTTGATGGCGAAGAGCGCCTTCCCTGCCGCGGAGCGCTGGTCGTCCAGGGAGAACCCCTTGCGCATCGTCTCGGAGGCCGCCTTCCGTTCGGCACTCGCCGTCTCGTGCTTCTTCGCCCCCGCCGCGACCGCCTTCGCCGTGGCCGCGCAGTCCTTGGACTCGCGGACGAGCTTGAGCAGGTCCTCGTAGGCCGCGATGTGGCCGCGGGTGATCGACTCGAGGCTGTCGGCCAGCTTCACCACCTTCTGGTCGTGCTCGCTGAGGGGGTCCTCATCGTGGTCGTGCTTGTGCTCGGTCACGATGGGCGGGGGGCGCGGCGGGATGGCGTCCTTCTTGGCCTCGGCCTTCGTCTCGGGCTGGGCGGGCTTGGCCTCCGCCTTCGGCTCGGGCTTCGTCTCGGTCTTGGCCTCCGGCTTGGTGGCCTTCTCGGTCTTGGCCTCGGTCTTGACAGGGGCAGGCGCCGGCTTCGCCTCCTGGGCGGCGGCGGTGAGGAGCAGGGCGGTGACGAGGGAGAGCATGTCGATCCTTGAGGGTGTTGGAGTCGTCGGGCGGCTAGTTGGAACGCACACAGACCTCGACTATTTCAAAGACGCGCTGCGGAGGAAGCCGGCTGCGGGAGCCGTCGGGGTTGCGCGGCGCCCCGCCGATGGTGCTGCCGCCGCCCCAGCCAGGCTCGATGGCGTGCAGCGCGGCGAGGATGGCCGGGACGTCGAAGTGGTCCACGAAGTCGCTGCGCCGGGCCACGGTGTAGGCGAAGGACCCATCGCTCTGCGGCCGGCAGGTGACGATGCGCTCGATGCCCTGCTCGTAGAGGTCGAAGAGCACGTGGGGATCGACCGCTTGGACCAGGGTCCAGCCGGTGCCCTCGTGGAGCCGCTGGAACGAGGCCTTCACCTCCAGCCGCCGCAGCTCGTCCTCCGCCGGGGCCAGACCGCGCAGCAGCTGCTCGAACCGGTCGCCGATCTGGTCGATCAGCGCGAAGAGCCCTTCAGGTGAGAGCTTCTCGTACACGCCGTTGATGCGCGCCTGGGTCTCCGGCTCGCCAATCCACTCGATCTGCCGGCGCTCGTGGACCAGGGGGTAGCCGCCACCGTGCGCGTCGAGCAGCCCGGCGCTGGTGATGTAGTGGCCCACGCGCGGCTCACGCAGGCGGCCCGGGTTGCGCAGCTCCCACACGGCGAGGGCCGTGTCGGTGTCCACGTCGTTGATGTAGGCCGTGTACTTCGCTGGGTCGAGCCCCAGCAGGATGGCGTCGCGGACCTGCTCGCAGGTCGCGGTGGTGATGAGCCGGATGCAGCCCCGGTGGTGGTCGAACGAGTACCGGTGGTTGGCGTTGTCGAGCTGCGGCCCCTGGACGTACCCGTCCAGGGCCAGGGACCAAGGTGGCAGGGAGGACAGCTCGACGGTCTTCCCGCGTTCGATGATGAGGTTCATGCGGCGCGAATCATAGGCGCCCCGGTCTTCGCGGGCTACAGGCGTCCGGGGGAGCGGCCAAGGGGGCCGCCATGCCGGTTGCATCGGGGCCCAAGAGCAGATATGGGCCGAAATGTCTTAGGGAAAACGGGAGGTTGGGTCTTCAGCGCACGTCGTAGAGGTTGCGCCGGGTCTGCGGGCCCTTGTGGCCGTCGCGCTTGGCCTGGCAGTCGATGCAGAGCTCGGCGTAGGGCATGGCCTTCAGGCGAGCGGGCAGCAACTCCTCGTCGCACTCCTCACAGAGGCCGAAGTCGTCCGGGTTTTCCCCGAGCTTGCGCAGGGCCTTGTCCACTTTTGCGAGGATCGCCGCGGAGTTGCGGTTCCGGTTCGAGGCGATGGCCTGGAGCATCTCGTTCAGCGGCTGCTCGTCCTCGTCCCCGCCGACCTTGGTCGTGTCGGTGCGGTTGGGCTCGATGCGGGCTGCGCCCCGGCCCAGAAGCTCTTCCCTAAGGTCGAGCAGGGCCTGCTTGAAGGTTCTGAGCTGGGCTGGGGTCATGGTCGTCTCCGGTAGCGTCGGGATCCTTGCCAGGGGCCGCGCGTTCCGACAAGCCCTTGAGGTGGTCATTGCCAGCGGCTCCGCGAGCGGCTAGGCGTTCGCCCCATGGATCGCTGGGCGTACATCGAGGGGCTTCAGGGCCTTCTGGCCGCGGAGTCGGGGACGCTGGTCAAGGACGCACCGCTGCGTGTCGCCCTCTGCTACCCCAGCCCGTACCACGTGGGGATGAGCTCCCTGGGCTTCCAGGCCATCTACCGGGAGGTCCACGCCCACGAGGGGGCGACGGCGGAGCGCGCGTTCCTGCCCGACGACGTGGAGGCCTTCCGGAGCTCGGGGACCGAGCTGCTCACCGTCGAGCGCCAGGCGCCGGTCTCCCAGGCGTCGATCCTCGCGTTCTCGGTGGCCTACGAGCTGGAGATCACGGGTGTCCTGGAGATGCTGTCCCTCGCCGGACTGCCGCTGCTGCGCGAACAGCGCGGTCCGTCGCATCCGTTGGTGGTGGCCGGCGGGCCGCTCACCTTCTCCAACCCGGCACCGCTCGAGCCCTTCGTGGACCTGCTGGTCCTGGGCGAGGCGGACGAGTCCATCCACCTCCTCCTGGAGGCGGCGCGGAGCACGGGCTCCCGGGAGGGCACGCTCGCGGCCGTGGGAGGGCTGCCGGGCTTCCGGCTCCCAGGGGCAGCGGTGGCGCCGACGCTGGGGTGCGCGGCCGACGCCCGGCTCCCAGCGCGCTCGCAGATCCTCACGGCGAACACCGAGCTGCGGTCGATGTTCCTGGTCGAGGCCGAGCGCGGCTGCTCCCGTGGCTGCGCCTACTGCGTGATGCGCCGTTCCACCAACGGCGGGATGAGGTTGATCGATCCGGAGCGGGTGCTCGCGGCGGTCCCGGCCGAGGCGCGCAAGGTGGGCCTGGTGGGCGCGGCCGTGACCGACCACCCCGGCCTCCCCAAGATCCTCGAGGCGCTGGTCTCGCAGGGCCGCGAGGTGGGCATCTCCAGCATGCGGGCCGAGCGGCTCACGCCCGAGCTGATCTCGCTGCTGTCTTCTGGTGGTTACAAGACCCTCACCGTCGCGCTGGACGGCGCCTCGGAGCGGCTGCGGCGGTCCATCGAGCGCACGACCGGCGAGGCCGACGTCCTGCGCGCGGCGGAGCTGGGCAAGGCCGGGGGGATGAAGCGGCTCAAGGTCTACCTGATGGTGGGCCTGCCCGGGGAGACCGACGAGGACCTGGACGAGGTGGCGCGCTTCGTCCGCGAGCTGGCCTCGGTGCTGCCCACCTCGCTGGGGGTCTCGCCCTTCGCGGCCAAGCGCAACACCCCGCTGGACGGCGCCCCCTTCGCCCCGCTCCCGGTGATCGAGTCGCGGCTCAAGCGGCTGCAGAAGCTGCTGCGCGGGCGGGCTGAGGTGCGGCCCACGTCCGCGCGCTGGGCCTTCGTCGAGTACATGCTCGCCCAGTGCGGGCCGGAGGCGGGGCTCGCGGCGATGGACGCGTGGCGCGAGGGCGGGGGCTTCTCGGCGTGGAAGCGGGCGTTCGAGGCGCGCGGGGCCACCCCGCGTCAGGGCGCGGCTGCGGGCGTCGGCGGGTAGACGTCGTCGGAGACCGAGAGCCGCTGGCCCTGCGCCCGCTTGCGGCGGACCACCCGGGCGAGCGCCTCCACCACCGACGGGTCGAAGGCCTTGCTGCTGAGCCCGGCCATTACCTCCAGCGCCTTCTCGCTGGTCATCGCCTGCTGGTAGGGGCGGTGGGAGGTGAGCGCGTCCCAGCAGTCGGCCACCGCGACGATGCGCGCGACCAGCGGGATCTGGCTGCCCGCGAGCTTGTCCGGGTAGCCGGTGCCGTCCCAGCGCTCGTGGTGGTGGCGCACCGCGGGGTGCACGGGCTTGAGGAAGCTCACCGAGCCGATGATGGAGATGCCGATGACCGGGTGGGCGCGCATGGCGTCCATCTCCTCGGGCGTGAGCGCGGACTTCTTGCCCAGGATGGGCTCGATGACGCCGATCTTGCCGACGTCGTGCAACAGCCCGCCGTAGAGCAGGTGCCGGACGTCCATCTCCGGCATCCCCAGCTCCTTGCCTATCTCCGAGGCCCAGTCGCCCACCCGCTGCGAGTGGCCGTGGGTGAAGCTGTCCTTGGAGTCGATGATGTTGGCGATGAGCACCATCGTCTCCAGCGTCCCGTTCTCCAGGTTCTGGTAGAGGCGTCGGGTCTCGCCGTCGTAGGCGAGGAGCTGCTGCGAGGCGTAGTTGAAGATCTGCTCGAGCTGGGCCAGCTCCCCGTCGGTGCGGACCGCGACCTGCACGCCCAGCTTGCCGCGGGTGAGCTCCATCGCCCCCTCGGCCAGGGCCGCTGCGGGACGGGTGGCGCGGTGGGCGAGGAAGAGCCCCAGGAGCGCTCCGGCGGCCAGCCCGAGTCCAGCGAGGAGCGCCAGCGCCCAGCCCGGGAGCGCTGCTCCGAGCGTGAGCGCGACGCCCGCGGGCGCGGCGCCGACGACGGCGGCGACGAGGGTGGCGAGGGCGGTGCGGCGGAAGAGGGTTCGGGACAAGGTGGGCTCCGTGCCCGGGGATCCTACTGCCGGGCGCGCCCGGCGCCACTTCGCGTCCGGCGTTGCTCCACCCCGGTGCGGGGGCTAGCCTTGACGTCCATGGTGCCTCCCGACGAGCGCAGCGTCCCCTCCGACGGCCCCCAGCTGGAAGAGGACAAGCTGCGCTCCCTGGCGACCGACGTCTGCAACGGGATGCTGCGCACGCTGACGGGGCTGCGCACCTACGCCCCCGGCCACACCATGCTCCTGGAGTTCCAGGCCCGGCTCCTGGAGCGGGTCACCCAGGTGGTGGCGGGCAACGGCGAGCTGCGGTTGGAGGTGCACGCCCGCTCGTTCTCCATCGGCGACAAGGACGTCTTCAAGGACAGCACCGACCCCATCTGCCGGCGGCTCTTCACCGAGGGCGTGCAGACCGTGACCTTCCGCGAGGGGGTCACCCGGGAGGAGCTGGACGCCTTCCTGGGCATCTGGCACCGCGTGCGCCGCGGCGACCTGCCCCCCGACCACAACTTCGCGACGCTGGTCTGGGAGGCGGGCTTCAAGGGCATCCAGCTCTCCTTCGTGGACAGCTTCATGGAGGGCAGCGACGCGGAGGAGCCGGAAGCACAGAAGGAGAAGTCCGAGAAGAAGAAGAAGACCCGCGAGGAGGACATCGTCGCGGTCTCGGGGGAGCTCTCGGCGAAGGCGCTGCCCGGCGGAGGGCTCGAGGGCGGCAAGTCGGTGGTGGTGGCCAAGGCGGCGCTAGCCCGCTCTTGAGCCTCGACTCCATCGCCGGCGTGACCGCGCAGGACCTCGAGCAGCTCCAGTCCGCACAGCGCGCCGTGCCCGCCGGCCTGGGCGAGGCGGACCGCCGCAACCTGCTCATCGAGCTCGAGGCCGCCCGCCGCGACGCCCCGCGCCGGGCCCTGGCCGACCTCTGGTACACGGCCGCGTTCGCCGCCGCCGACGAGCGGGAGCGGGTGCTGGGCGCCGCGCGCGCGCTCATCGGCCTGCTCATCCGCGAGGGAGAGTACGGGCCGCTGGCGGGCGCGCTGAAGGAGATCGGCGCGGGCGTGCGCGCCGACCCCCGCCGCGGCGAGGAGTTCAAGGGCTGGATCGCCGCGTTCCTCGAGCCGGAGAACCTCACCGGCGTCGGGGCCGCGCTGGACGACCCGGCGCGCGCCGCGAGCGCGCTGGAGCTGATGCGGCTCGTCCCCCGCACCGAGCTGGGCGGGCTCATCGGGATGCTGGGCGAGCTGAAGACCCACGAGGGGCGGCTGAACC
>CAZAIE010000470.1:0-6148 GCA_964485035.1 uncultured Myxococcaceae bacterium
GGGCGGTGGTGGGGCTGCGCGGGGTGGTCTCGGACGTCACCGAGCACCACGAGACCGCGGAGCGGCTGCACGCCAGCGAGGATCGGCTGGACGCCATCCTGGGACAGGTCCCGGTGCTCATCTGGTCGGTGGACCAGGCGCTGGAGGTCTCCTCGGCCCTGGGGGCCTCGCTCTCGCTCTTGGGGGTGGTGCCCGCCGAGGTCACGGGGATGTCGCTGGAGGCGTTCGTGGGGGCGCACGCCGACCCCGCGCCGTTCGCCGCGCAGCACCGCCGGGCGCTCGCGGGCGAGACGGTGGACTTCGAGTACGAGTTCCGGGGCATCGCCTGGCGCTGCCACCTGAAGCCCTTCCGCAACGCCGCCGGGGAGATCGTGGGGGCCCTGGGCGTGGCCACCGACACCACCGAGCAGCGGCGGGTGGAGACGGTGCGCGCGCACCTCGAGGACCAGGTGCGGCACGCGCAGAAGCTGGACAGCCTGGCGGTGCTGGCCGGGGGCATCGCCCACGACTTCAACAACCTCTTGGGGGTCATCGTCTCCAACGCCGACCTGGCGCGGCAGGAGATGCCGGTGGGCTCGGACCTCGCGCAGTCGCTGGGCGACGTGCTGGACGCGGCGCGCGGGGCGGCGGGGCTGGTGAACCAGATGCTGGCCTTCGCGGGCAAGGGGGCCTTCGAGCTGGCGCTGGTGGACCTCTCGGGGATGCTGCGGGAGATGGCGCCGCTGCTGGAGGCGACGGTCTCCAAGAAGACGCGGCTGGTCCGCCAGCTCGTGGACGGGCTCCCGGGCATCGAGGCCGACCCCACCCAGATCCGCCAGGTGGTGGTGAGCCTGGTGACCAACGCGGTCGAGGCGCTGCCGGCGAGCGGCGGGGAGATCCGCCTGGCGACCGGCGCGGTCGAGCTGGCCGAGACCGACCTGCGCCAGAACGTGCTCGCGGACGGGCTGCGGCCGGGGCGCTACGCCTTCTTCGAGGTCGCCGACAACGGGGCGGGGATGGACGAGGAGACCCGCCGCCGCATCTTCGACCCCTTCTACAGCACCAAGTTCACCGGGCGTGGGCTGGGGCTGGCGTCCGTGCTGGGCATCGTGCGCAGCCACAAGGGCGGCATCCGGGTGCGCACCGCGCCGGGGCTGGGCTCGTCCTTCCGGGTCTTCTTCCCCGCCCTGGCCGCCGCGCCGGTGACCCCGGCGGACCGGCCGCGCTCGGTCACCGGCGAGCGGCGCGAGGGGCGCGTCCTCTTGGTGGACGACGAGGCGATGATCCGCGCGGTGGGGCGCCGCATGCTCGAGCGTCTGGGCTTCACCGTGGTGGAGGCGGACAACGGCCGGCGCGCGCTGGACCTCTTCAAGCAGCAGCCGGAGGCGTGGTCCTGCGTGCTGCTCGACTACACCATGCCCGAGCTCAACGGCGAGGAGGCGCTGGTGGAGTTGCGCAAGATCCGCCCCGACGTGCCGGTGGTCATCACCTCCGGGTTCGGCGGGGCCATCGCCGACCGGCTGCGGCGCAGCGCGGGCTTCCTGCACAAGCCCTTCCGGCTGGCGGAGCTCATCGCCGAGATCGACACGGCGATGGGGCGGCCGACGCAGTAAGGCAAGGGCCGCGGACGCCCGTCGGCGGCGCGAAGCCTGCTTGGAGGACGGCGTGGGTCATCGGACGCCTAGCCGAACCCACAGGGATCCTTCCAAGCATCCAGTGCATCCACTGGGCTTGGCACCAACGCAGTCGACCCAGTCGACCTGGTCCACCTACCCCGCCGCAGCCCGGAACCGCTCGAGGATGGCAGCGACGGGCTCGACGGCGTGGATGCCGGCGACGCTCTTGCCGGCCTGCCAGTACTCGGCGGGGGCGCCCGGCTCGGCCTGGAGCGAGCGCTTGAACTGCCAGAGCGAGCGCAGCGCGTAGGCGGCGCGCATCCAGTGCTTGGTCCTCGGGTGGCGCAGCAGCAGGCGCGCGAGGGGCCCCGCGTGCAGCCCCATGCGGCGGACGTAGGGCGTGTCGAGCACCGCCACGGGGACGCCGGTGATGCGCTCGGAGAGGACCACGTCGTCCTCCGTCGCCGCGACCAGGGCCTGCTTGTAGGCCGGGCTCGCGCTGCACTCAGTGGTGGCGATGAAGCGGGTGCCCAGCTGGACACCGGCGTAGCCCAGCGAGAGCGCCTGGACGAAGTCCCGCTCGTCGCCGATGCCGCCGGCGCAGACCACGGGGACGCCCAGCGGTCGCAGTTCCTCGAGGAGCTCCCGTGCGTCGCGGGTGCCGGCATGGCCTCCGGCGCGGCGGTTCACGGCGATGAGTCCGTCCACCCCGGCGTCCAGGGCCTTGTGGGCCCAGCGCGCCTCGGTGACGTCGTGAAAGACCGCCCCGCCTGCGGGCCGGACCCGTTCGACGACCCAGCGCGGATTTCCGAGCGAGGTCACGAAGAAGCGCACGCCCTCCTCCAGGGCGACGTCGAGCCAGCGCTCCATGCGCGCGCGATAGCGCCGGGAGGACCCCTCGATGAGCGCGTTGAAGCCGACGGGCCGGGCAGTGAGCCTACGGATGAGCCGGAGCCCTTCGCGCAGGTCGTGGCCGTGGACGTAGGTGAGCGCGACCGGCTGGACCACGCCGATGCCGCCCGCCTCCGAGACCGCCGCGACCAGCTCGGGGTTGCTGCAGGGGTACATCGCGCCCCCGATGACCGGGAGGGCGATGCCGAGCCTCCGGGTGAGGGCGGTCTCGAGCGAGTGCATGGCGAAGGGTAATCGCCGGGAGCGCCGGGTGCGCTAGCTTGCGCGGGATGAGTGCCTTGACCGCCCTGGTCGTCCCGCTGGCCTTCGCCCTCTTCGCCCTGGGGTTCGTGGCGTGGGGTGGAGCGCGTGCGCCGCCGCGGGCGAGGGTGGCCCTGCTCGTGCTCTGCGTCCCCGCGGCGCTGGTCGCGGCGCTCTTCCCGGCGTACTTCCTCCACCTGAAGTTCCTGGACCAGCCCTGGTACTACGAGCTGCGCAGCCGAGAGTGGGCGGACCTGCTCCCAGCGCTGGGGGGACTCTCGTGCGGTGTGCTTGCGGGGGTGATGCATCAGCGGCGTCAGGGGCGCGACCGGGCGTGGCTGCGCGTCGGCGCGGGGTTGGTGGTGCTGCTGCTCCTGGTCTCGTTCGCCAAGCCCTGGCTCACCCTCGTGCGCCCGGCGGTGATCCGGGACGAGTGGCGCGGAGGCGTCTGCCTGCAGAGCACGCCCTCGACGTGCGGACCCTGCGCCGCGGCGACCGTGCTGCGCGCGCTGGGCGTTCCGGCAAAGGAGAGCGAGCTGGCGCACGAGGCGCGCGCCTCGCGGACCGGGACGCAGAACTGGATGCTGGCGAGGGCGCTGCGCCGCCGCGGGCTGGAGGTGGCCTTCGACGCTCCCGAGCGGCTGGACGCGGTCGCGGCGCCCGCGGTGGTCGGGGTGTTCCTGTCCTCGGGCGCCGGGCACTTCGTCGCCTGGCTCGGAGAGCGGGACGGCCGCTACGTCGTGGGAGACCCGCTGGAGGGTGAGCTGGTCCTCACGCCCGAGGAGTTCGCGCGCCGCTACCGCTTCGGCCGCTTCGCGCTGTTGGTCCGTTCGCCGTGAAGTCTTTGCCGGTGGCAGAGACTTCTCGCCGAACGGACGGCTTCAGGCCCCAGGCTTCAGGCTTCAGGCAAGGTATCGGTGCCGGACTGCCATTACGGCTCCGGCCTGCGGCTGCACTGCATGAAGCCCCCTGGAGGCCAGGTCCTACGGCTGGTAGTCGGCGGGGGCGAGCGGGCTGTGCGCGGCGATGTACGCCCGCAGCACCTCCGCGTCGACCACCCCGGTGTCCTGGAAGCCGGGGTGCCGGGAGAGCCGGGGGTAGCCGTCGCCGCCGGTGGCGGTGAAGGTGTTCAGGGCGATGAGGTACTGGCGGCGGTCGTCGAGCGGGGCGCCGGCCACGGTCGCCTCGCGCAGGACGCCCGCCTCGACCCGCAGGCGGCCCCCGGCGATCTGCGGGTAGCCGCCGCTGCCCGGGGTGAGGCGCGCCACGCCCTCGAGGTAGCGCCGCAGCTCCTCGCCGCCGAGCCGCACCACCACGATGGAGTCGCCGAAGGGCAGGACCTTGAGCACGTCGCGGTAGGTGAGGTCGCCCGCGGGGAGGGAGTCGCGCAGCCCACCCGAGTTCACGATGGCGAGGTCGGCGCCGGTGCGCTCGCGCATGGCGCGGGTGACCAGCTGGCCCAGGTCGGTGGGCTGGCGCCGGATGCGGGAGCGGTCGCCGTCGAAGCGGCCGGCGCTGTTCCCCACCTTCGCCGAGAGCTTCTCCTGGCCCGCCTCCTGGAAGGGGCGGAGGAACTCGCGCACGGCACGGTTCTCGGGGACCGGCTCGCCCACCGGCTCCAGCTTCCCCGAGGCCGCGCGCCGCTTGAGGTTCACCGGGAGCAGCTGATAGCGCACCAGGCGGACCTGCCCGCTCCCCGAGACCTCCAGGTCGGCGCGGCCGAGGTACCGGCCCCACTCGTGGGCCTGGACGATCCACGCGCCGTTCTGCCGGTCGGGGGCACAGGGGGCGCCGGGGGCGTAGGCCTCGTCGCGGACGTTCTCGGCGGACATGCACACCGGGTTCTGGCTGTGGCCGCCGACGATGACGTCGAGGCCAGGGACGGCGCGGGCGAGCTCGACGTCCCCGGGGGCGTTCACGCCGCGCCGGCCATCGGGGTAGTGGCCCAGGTGCGTCAGGGCGATGACTATGTCGGCGCGCTCGCGCAGGGTGGGCACCAGGCGCGAGGCCTCCTCGATGGCCGGCCGGAACTCGAGGCCCTCGACGTTGGCCGCCAGCGCCTGCTTGCGCGAGTCCTCGGTGGTCAGCCCCAGGATGGCGATGCGGTAGCCCGCCCGCTCGAGCACGAGCGAGGGCTGGAACATCCGCTGCCCCTTCACGTAGACGTTGGCGGAGAGGAAGGGGAAGGTCGCCCAGGTCCGCTGCTGGGCCAGCACCTCGGCCGAGTTGTCGAACTCGTGGTTGCCCACGGCCATCGCCTGGTAGCCCAGGAGGCTCATGCCCTTGAAGTCGGGGGCGGCGTCCTGCAGGTCGCTCTCGGGCACCCCGGTGTTCACGTCGCCGCCGTCCAGGAGCAGCACGTGGCCGCCCCTGGCCTCCACCTCCGCGCGCACCGAGGCGATGAGCGTCTTGCGCGCGGCGAGGCCGCCCTCGCCCTCGGCGTTGGTCCAGAAGCGGCCGTGGTGGTCGTTGGTGTGGAGGAGGGTGAGCTTCAGCGGCGCGCGGGAGGCGCCGGTCGCGGCGCACCCCGAGAGGAGGACGAGGAGTCCCAGGACTGCAGTCCGGCGGTTCATGTGCTCCTCGGTCACTGCTCGCCGACGCTCCGGTGCGGCCCCGGGCTCGGTGAGGCCGGGGGACGCTAGCAGATGCGCTGGTCAGGTGCAGTCCGTCGGCCGGCCGCTCGGGCTTTCGATGCACGAGCAGGCGAACTTGGATTCCTTGGGCTTTCCGGAAGGGCCTGGCACTGGTCCGTCGCTCCCGACGGCCGCCGTACCCGTCTGGAATCTCCAGTTTTCTTGGGTGGATAGAGAGTCCTGGTCGCAATTGTTTGGAATTGCTCGCCTTTACCCGGGCGGGGACTGAGGTCTTGAGAGCTGGTGCCAAGCGCTGAGAAATTTGCAGTTATTACAAATAGATGGCGAATCGCCAGGAAGGGCCCTCCAGGCTCTGAGGTGGCTCCAGGAGCGCATGGGAAGAGGTGAGCGGTATTACAGCAGCGGTCCCCCTACCTCGAACGCCCAGCGAGGCGCCCAGGAGCCCAGGTGGGCATTCAGCCGGGTCCAGTCCAGATCTGACGGGGATTGGGCCACGTTCTTCCCAATCGGGGGGGGGCGGGTTAGAGGGAACAGGTGCCTGCCCCGGCGCGGTGCTGCTGCCCGGCGCGGTGCCAGACTCGGCTGCTGCCCGGCGCGGTGCCAGACTCGGCTGCTGCCCCGGCGCGGTGCCAGACTCGGGTGCTGCCCCGGCGCGGTGCCAGACTCGGGTGCCAGGCATTCTCAAACGGGGGAGGCATGCCGGCAGACGCAGCGGGTGCAGAACGGCCGAATTCCAAAGCAACTCCGGGGAGCTAGCCCGCGACAATCCCCGAAACCGCACGCGAGGGTGCCATGACCCGAATCAGC
>CAZAIE010000471.1:0-6146 GCA_964485035.1 uncultured Myxococcaceae bacterium
GGTTCGGTACCTGGTGGTCGGAGCGCGGTCGCAGGTGGGCGACGGGACGGGCTACGCAGGGGTGCCGAGGGTGGTGCGGGAGCAGGGGCTGAGACGTGAGGCGATCGCCGCCGAGTGGCGCCCGGAGGGGTTCGGTAGTCCCCGGCGGCCGCTGGACGCCTCGTGCTTCGGCAGGGGTTGGATCGTTGTCTCCCGGGGCCCCGAGACACTGTTTCGTCAGCACGCGGTCCTCTTTCCGGCGGAGGCCCGGGTGCGGGGGCAGGTAATCCGGGGCGAGAGTCGGCTGGTCTTCGAGGGGTTCTCTTCGGCCGAGGTACGCCTGGAGTCGGGGGAGCGGGCCACGCTCGATGCGGACGCGCGGGACGCCTGCGTGCTGAGCGGGCTCCCCCTCGCGCCTGCGGAGATGGTCCCGGTCATCCTGAGGTGGAGGGACGGAGCAGAAGCCCGGGTGAAGGTCCGCTGGCCGGGGCAGGCTGCCCGCTTCGTGTGGCGGGATGGGACCCCGCTGGAGTCCGGGGACGAGCCGATGGTGCCCCTGGACCGGCTGAGCCGTATCCGCGCCGAGGTGGTGGCGTCGCAAGACCGGCAGCAATTCGAGGTGCGGGCCTGGTTCTGCCAGGCGGACGCTCCCGAGGGCGTGGTGCCGGTCGAGATTCCCCCAGGGCTGCGGGCGTGGAAGACCAGCCTCGAGCTCGGGGCCAAGGGGGACGACGGGGTGCACGAGCTGGACCTCGGGGAGTTCGAGGCGGAGTTGGACCTGGCCCTCTCGTCGACCCGCTCCCACGAGGCCTACGTGAAGTTGGAGCTGCGGGAGCGGGTGGGTGCTCCGCTGCGAGGGGGCTGCCTGCGGGTGGTCCGCTACGACGGCAAGCTCGTTCCCATGGACCGGGTGATCAAGGCGGTTCCCGAGGGATGCTCCGAGGTGGCGGGGCTTCGGGTACGCGCCCGGCCTCTGGAGGAGCCCTCCAATCACGGGGTGGAGCTGGTGGCGCTCCCGGGGCAGGAGCCGATGTGGGGGTTCGACCGGCCGGAGCTGACGCCGGGGCCGTGGTTGATCACGGCATGGGATGGCGAGATCTGCCGGTACCGGCCGCTCCTCGTGACTCGTCGGGGTCCGGGGGAGGTTCAGGCGGCGCGGGAGGGCTCGCTCGCGTGGGCAGTCCGGATCGGGAACGCCACGAGGCGCCGGGAGGCGATGGATGCGGTGTACCGGCGGATGCAGGGGGACCTCGAGGACACGGATTGGCTGCTGCTGCGGCAGTACCTGGAGACGCTGGGCACCCTGCACGCGAACACCTTCGATGCGGTGGTGCAGCTGACGCGTCACCCGGTCCTGTGCGTCGAGGCCTTGCTCCAGGCGGACCCGGACCGGCTCCGGGTGTTGGTGGACGGGCTGGAGCAGCTGCCCTTCTGCTGGAACCTGGTCCCGGTCTCGGCCTGGGCGGACGCGCTGGTCCAGGACGCACGGCGGAGGGAGAGGCTCCACCACAGGCGGTTGGAGGTGCTCGAGACCGCCGGGCTGGGAGACGCGCTCCCGTTTGAGCGGGATTTCCGCAAGCGCGTCGAGCAGGAGTACCGAGACCTGGAGCGGCGTCTCAGGCTGCTGCACGCGGGGGCGGCGGCGGGCCTGCGGTGTGGGCTCATCGAGGTGGGGCACCTCCAGGCTCACACGCAGGCCTGGGATGAGGCCTTGAGCATCCTCAACAGCATCTCAGGGGCGCTGCTTGAGTCGGGTCGGATTCCGGAGGTGGGGGGGCTTGGGTGGCAGGCGCTGCTCGATGGTTCGGCCATCCTGAACGGCGTGTTTGCACTCTCAGGGGACTGTGCAGCCCGAGTCCGGAATTTGAACAATGACAACAATGACGATGACAAGCGTTGCGAGCTTGAGGTCGCAACGGATTTCGTGCTGGCCCCGCGGATGGCGGCGGTGTGTGCTCTCACGGGCCGGATGGCCGACCTGACCGAGCATCAGGTGCTGGCGCTGCGCCGCGCACGCGGAGATGCAGAACAGGCAGGTCGATTCGACTTCTGCCACGACTTGACCCTCGATGCGTTGCTTTCCCGTGCCCCCCTCTCTCAGTGGAGTCGTCGATGAATCAGAATCCCCTCTCGTTCTTGCGGGTCACCGATGAGCTGGCCACCCGGGCTGCTCGAGCCACGCTGGGGCTCCTGAGCCCGGCAGACCCGGCGCTGCGTGCCTTCCTCTCGGCGCACCTGGAGCGCTTCGCCGGGGCCGAGGGCTCGTTCCTGGCGGATCCGGTCTGCGAGGCGATGTTCCCCTGGCAGGCGTCGGAGCAGACGCTCGCGAGCCTTGCGGGAGGCCTGCTCCACTCCGGGACCGTCGCCGCGCTGGACCGAGGCGGGTTTCCCTCGAGCAGCCATCCGTACGTGCACCAGGAGCGCGCGTGGAGGACCCTGATCGAGCGCAGGCAGTCCCTGGTCGTCACCTCGGGGACGGGCTCGGGGAAGACCGAGTGCTTCCTGGTCCCGATCCTCGATGACCTGGTCCGCGAGGCAGAGCGGTCAGGCCGGCTGGTGGGCGTGCGAGCGCTCTTCCTCTACCCGCTCAATGCGCTCATCGCGAGCCAGAAGGAGCGGCTCTCGAACTGGACGAAGCCGCTCGGCGGAAAGGTCCGGTTCGCCCTGTACAACGGCAACACCCCCGAGAGGCTCCCGCCGAGCGATCGGGACGCGCACCCCGAGGAGGCGCTGGACCGCCAGACCATCCGGGACAGCCCGCCGCCGGTGTTGGTCACCAACGCGACCATGTTGGAGTACATGCTCGTCCGCAAGCAGGACGCGCCGATCCTGGAGGCCTCTCAAGGCAAGCTGAGGTGGGTCGTCCTCGACGAGGCGCACACCTACGCCGGGTCGAATGCCGCGGAGATCGCGCTGCTGCTCCGGCGCGTGATGAGCGCCTTCTCCGTCGAGCCGAAGGACGTGCGCTTCGTGGCGACGTCGGCGACGCTGGGGACCGACGAGAAGGCCAGGAAGGCGCTGGCCGAGTACCTGGCGGATCTCGCAGGCGTGGAGCCGGCCCAGGTACAGGTGGTCGATGGTCGGCGGTTCGTCCCTCCCCTTCCGGCCGGGGGCGCGCCGTCCTCGCTGGAGGAGATCCAGCAGGCCAGTCCAGAGCAGCGCTACGACCTGCTGGCGCGATACGACCCGGCGCGCCGGGCCCGGCAGGCCCTCGCGGGCAGTCCGGCGCTGGCCCTCTCCCGGGTGGTGCAGGAGACCGGCGCGACGAGCCGCGAGGAGGTGCTGAAGCTCTTGGATCTGTGCCACCCGGCCCGCAAGGACGGGGTCTCGTTCCTGCCATTGCGCATGCACTTCTTCCACCGGACGCAGGTGGGGATGTGGACGTGCGTCAATCCGAGGTGCCCTGGCCGGGAGGAGCACGCGGCCCTGGCGGGATGGCCCTACGGAGCCGTCTACGGGGAGCACAGGCTCGCGTGCCGGCACTGCGAGTCGCTGGTCTTCGAGATCCTGCTCTGCAGCAGCTGTGGAGAGCCGCACCTCAGGGCGGTGGAGCAGGACGCGGACGGCCTGGGGGTCCGGTTGCAGCCGGAGCCCACTGTCCCCACCGACGAGGAGGGGATCGAGGACGAGTTCGAGCCCGAGGAGGAGCCGTCGGGCGATGCCGCAAGCCCCGAGCGCCTGGTGCATGCGCCGTTCGAGCGGGCGCGGAAGCTGGATCCGGCGGAGGCCTCCCGACCGCTCGAGGTGCGCTCGGGTGTGCTCGACGGGGAGGGCCCGCCGATGCACGTCCTGCAGGTCCGGCGCTGCTTGCGGTGTGGGGCGCGGTCCTCGGCGAAGAGGGAGGCGTTCCGGCCGCTCCGGGCAGGGGCGCCCTTCTATCTGCAGACGAGCATCCCGGTGTTGCTGGAGTCCTCGGCGCCGCACGAGGAGCCGCTGGGCAAGCCGCTGCAGGGACGCCGCACCCTCACCTTCACGGACAGCCGCCAGGGCAGCGCCAGCTTCGCGCTGCGGATGCAGCTCGAGGCGGAGCGCCAGTACCTGCGTGCCTGGCTCTGGCACTCGCTGAGCGCAAAGGGGCTCTCCGCGGCTGAGCGGGAGAGGCTCGAGGGCATGGTTCGCCTCATGGAGCAGAACCCCAACCTGTTCTCAGCGGCACAGGTGGCGGAGGCGCGGGCGAAGCTGGCCGGAGAGGCTCAGATGTCGTGGACGGAGGCGGCGCAGGGGCTCGGGTCGACCCCTGGCATGGCGTGCATACGGGGTAGCTGGAAGGGGCGGTATGGCACCACGACCGCGGAGGACCTCGCCCAGATCCTGCTGCTCCGGGAGCTGATGCGCCGCCCGGTGCGCGCAAACTCCGTGGAGACCCTGGGATTGGCGGCCCTGGACTACCCGGACCTCGACGGCCAGCTCCCGGCGGCGGCCCGGTCCATCGGGCTCACCGCCGAGGAGTGGCGCAGCTTCCTGCGCCTCCTGGTCGACTTCCAGATCCGGAGCCGCTGGGTCCTGCGCCAGCCCTCGGAAACGCGGCGGCAGTGGCTGGGGACTAAGGTCCACGCCTACGTCATGGTCGCCCCGAACGGGGAGAAGACGGCGGTGAACAGCGTCTTCTGGCCGAGCATGAAGCGGCCGATGAAGCCGAGGCTCGGGGTGCTCCTGGCGAGGGCGACGGGCCTACCGATCGAGGATGACCGGATCGAGGACTGCCTCCGGGCGGCCTGGACTGCCATCCGGCCGACCCTGGACGTGGTCGAGGGCGGCTTCGTGCTCGACTTGCCGACCAGAGCCCGGATCGTGACCCTGCGCGAGGCCTGGTTGTGTCCGGTGACGCGCCGGGTCCTGGCAGTGACCCTGCGGGGCTACAGCCCCTACCTCCCCGAGGAGGGCCAGTTCCCGAAGTGCACCCCGGTCGCCCTGCCCCGGCCTCCCTTCCCGCTCGGCATGCGGCCGGACGGGAGCGTGGCGACCGCGGCCGAGAGGGCCGAGTGGCTGCGCAGCGATCCGCAGGTCCGGGAGACGCGCGCGCAGGGAGTCTGGGGCGATCTGCTCGACCGGCTGGTGGAGCGCCCCGACGTCATCCTGGCGGCAGAGCACTCGGCCCAGCAGTCGCCGAGCAAGCTGAGCCGCTACACGCGGGAGTTCAAGGCGGGCGAGCTCAACGTGCTGAGCTGCTCGACCACCATGGAGATGGGCGTCGACATCGGGGGTCTCTCGAGCGTGGCGATGAACAACGCGCCCCCAAACCCCGCCAACTTCTTCCAGCGGGCCGGCCGGGCCGGGCGCCGGGGCGAGTCGGCGGCCCTCTCGCTGACGATGTGCAAGGCGGTCCCCCACGGCGAGGCTGTGTTCCACAAGCCCACCTGGGCCTGGGAGACGGCGATCCTCGCGCCCCGGGTCTCGCTCTCCTCTGAGCCCCTGGTGCGGCGACACCTGGCGGCGCTGGCCCTGGGCACGTTCCTGCGCTCCCGCCAGGCGCTGAAGCTTCTCTCGGAGGCGTTCTTTCTGCGTCAGGGCAAGGACCGGTCGCTGGCCGAGGAGTTCTCGGCCTGGCTGCTCCAGCCGATGGACTCCACTCTCCAGGCGGCGCTCCGGCAACTGGTCCGTCGGACGCCGCTGGACGGCCAGGCGCCGGAAACGCTCCTGCAACTGGTCCAAGAGGAACTGCTGACCGTGATGGAGGCCTGGACCGAGGAGTACCAGGCAGCGGAGGAGGAGGTGACTGCCCAGCTGAGGCTGCTCGAGCCGGAAGGCAGGGACAGCTCGCCGGCCCTGACGGCGGCGAAGGCGGTGCTGAAGCGGCTATGCGGGGAGTACCTGCTGCGCGATCTGACCAACCGGTGCTTCCTGCCGGTCCACGGGTTCCCGACGGGGATCGTCTCCTTCGTGACCAGCAACCTCGAGTCGGTCAGGGCCGAGGAGCGGGACGACGGCATCCTCGAGAACGAGGACCAGCGGGGGATCCGGGCGTTCCCGACCCGGGAGCTGGCGATGGCCATCCGGGAGTACGCGCCGGGGAATACGGTCACCCTCGATGGCAAGGTCTTCCGGTCCGCCGGGGTCACGCTGAACTGGAAGCTGCCCGCAAGCGAAGCAGACGTCCGGGAGACCCAGCAGTTCCGGTTCGCCTGGCGGTGCCCGCAGTGCGGCGCGGGCGGGGCTCAGGCGAGGCT
>CAZAIE010000472.1:0-6138 GCA_964485035.1 uncultured Myxococcaceae bacterium
GACCTTCGCTATACTCCGCGCGTGCGCCACGTCGTCTTCCGCATCGGAGCCGAGCGCTACGGCCTGCCCCTGGCGACCGTTCGCGAAGTCGTGAACCCCGGGGTCATGTCCGCGGTGCCGCGCGCCCCGGCCGAGTTCCGCGGGATCATGAACCTGCGCGGACGCGTCATCACCGTGGTGGACCTCGCAGCGATGCTCGACATCCAGCTCCCCGCTCCCATCGAAAGCGAGCCGGCCCAGGCTGGGAAGGTGGTCATCCTCGACCGAGGGCGCCGCGACCTGGGCCTCTACGTCACCGACGTCGACGGCATCCACACGCTGGACGCCCTGGCCCCAGCGCCCGGCGAGGCGCTCGCCTCGATCCGCGGCGTGGCCCGGCATCCCAAAGGCGCGGTCACCGTGCTCGACGCCGACGGCCTCGACAAGCAGGTCAGCAGCCTCATCCGCGGTCGCTGACTGGTTGGAGCCCGCCGAAGGGCGGGCTTCGGAAACCCAGGCGCGGCTTCAGCCGCCGGCTACTCGGACCTGAACCGCCGCCGCAACGACCCTGGCCTACGCTTCACTCCTTGGCCAGCCCCAGCAACTGGGCGACCTCCTCGAGCCGGAGCCCGGCGAGGTGCCGCCCGTGGTTCTCGTTGGTGGTCAGCGACCGCGGGATCATCCGGTCCGTGTAGAGATTGCCGAAGAGGTGGTCGATCTCGTGCTGGAGGATGCGCGCGTACCAGCCGCTCGCATCGATCTTCACGGGCCGGCCACGGTGGTCCAGCGCCTCGACCCGGACGCCCCGGGCCCGGGTGACCAGCGCCGAGAAGTTGGGGACCGAGAGACAGCCCTCGAAGGCGGTCACGCCGAAGGCGTCGGTCACCGTGACGACCGGGTTGATGACCACGTGAAAGGGCACCCCGTTGCGCTCGAGGGCCTTGCGCTTGGCTGCCGGAAGTTCGTCGACGCGTGCGGGTGCGTCTTCGATCACTGCGAGTTGGATACTCTCGCCCACCTGCGGCGCAGCCAGGCCCACGCCCGGGGCCTCGCGCATGGTCTCGCGCATCAGCTCGATGAGCTGTTGGGTGCGGGGAGAGACGATCTCTTTCTTGGAGAGCTTCCTGCCGGTCTTGCGCAACACCGGGGCGCCGACCTGGACGATCTTCAGCAGCATGCGGGTCCTCGCTTCGAGCGTGGACGCGAATGATAGCCCGCTACGGCTTGGAGACCACCACGATCCCGTTGCTCACCTGGCGCACGCCGTCCTGGCGGGAGACCACGTCGGCGGCGCCGTTGCGGTCCTGGCCGTTCGCGGCCTTCCCGGACAGGGCAACCACGCCCCCGCTGTAGGTGACCGACAGGTCCTCGATGACGATGCCCGCCGCGAGGATGACTTCCTGCAGACGCGCCGCAGCCCGCTGGAACTCCCGGGCCCGTCGGATCTGCTCGGCCACCTCCGGCGGGATGCCCGGCGGCAGCGCATCGGTATCCGGGTCAGCCATGCTCCGCCCCACTGTCAGGAACCGTGAAGGCGCTCACGATAACCCGGCAGCGGACCCGAGGAAATGTCGAAAAGTGACCACCGTCACTTCTTGGGCTTCTCGAGGCGGACGCTGCTCTTCGGAAGGCGTCGCACGCCTTCTTCCCTTCCGGACTCGCCGCGTCCTCGCAGAGAGTGCCGAAGATCCCGACGAGCCCGGGTGAACTCAGCTTGGAGAGCTTCGACCTCCGCCCTCATCGCCTCCAATTCCACTCGCAAGGCCGCGACCTCGCCGCCTCCTCCCGTCGTCGCCTGGTTCGACGCGAGCGTCCGCTCGAGACCATCGACCCGCGCAAGCAGGCTGCCGATGATGCCACGCAGAGCGCCGACCGAGCCGTCGTCTCCGGCGCCACCGATAACGATCGTGGGGGGCATCGCTGGCGCAGATCGTTCCGCCTGCGCAGGAGCCTGCACCGGGGGGGGTGGCGCCGCGGGTTCAGGCCGGGAGAGCACCGCCACGAGCAGGGCTGCCAAGGAGACAACGAGGGACAGCGGAGCAAGGAATCGCATGGGACACCGCGAAGAGTGGAGCGCGCCGTTTACCTCACCGCAGCCTTCCCCGCCACCGACTTGACATCGAGACTGCCTCTCGTTCCGCCGAAAACAGAGATTTGCAGTCGGGGATTCCCAAGATTCCAGAGTGTGCTAAGGATCACGCCCGACTCAGGCCGGACCAACCAACTCGACAAGGATGAGCGAATGAAACACCTCTTGAAGATGGTGATGATCGCCTGTCTGGCGGTGGCCACAGGCTGTAGCGACGACCCCACCCCCACCCCCGCCGATGCCGGCAAGGCTGGCGCCGACGCTGGCAAGCCCGGCGCTGATGCTTCCGTCACCTGCGACACCGGCAAGATCCCGTGCGGCAACACGTGCTGCAACGACGCGACCGAGACCTGCGACACCACCAATGAGGTGTGTGTGGCGAAGGCGACCTGCAACCCGGCCTGCACCGGCAAGACGCCCACCTGCGACAGCGCCAGCCGAACCTGCAAGTGCACCGACAGCTCTTGCGGCACGGGCGAGTCCTGCGTGAACGGCGCCTGCGTGGTCAACTCCTGCAACCCCGCGTGCACGGGCGAGACCCCGGACTGCGCCGGGACCGTCTGCAAGTGCAACACGGGCTCCTGCACCGGCGGCAAGGTCTGCAACGCCAACGGCGTTTGCGAAGACCCCTGCACGGGCAAGACCTGCACTGGCGAGACCCCCGTGTGCAACTCCGGCAAGGGCGGCCGCTGCGACTGCAGCGCCAACTCCTGCGGCGCCAAGTTCTGCAACGCCGAGACCGGCCAGTGCGTCGACGTGGATCCCTGCGCAGGCAAGAACTGCTCGGGTGAGACCCCGGCCTGCAACGGCGGCCGCTGCGACTGCACTCCCAACTCCTGCGGCACCAACAAGACCTGCAACACCGCCACCGGCCAGTGCGTCGAGGTGGACCCCTGCGCGGGCAAGAACTGCAGTGACCCGACCCCCTTCTGCAACAAGGCCCAGGGCGGACGCTGCGACTGCACCGTCACCCCCAACTCCTGCGGCACCAACAAGACCTGCGACGTCAGCAGCGGCCAGTGCGTCGACGTGGATCCCTGCGTGGGCAAGACCTGCAGCGACCCGACCCCGTACTGCAACCCCGCCCAGGGCGGCCGCTGCGACTGCACCGCCACGCCCAACTCCTGCGGCGCCAACAAGGCCTGCAACACCACCACCGGCCAGTGCGAGAACGTGGACCCCTGCGCGGGCAAGACCTGCACGAATCCGACCCCCTTCTGCAACAAGGCCCAGGGCGGACGCTGCGACTGCACCGTCACCCCCAACTCCTGCGGCACCAACAAGACCTGCGACGTCAGCAGCGGCCAGTGCGTCGACGTGGATCCCTGCGTGGGCAAGACCTGCAGCGACCCGACCCCGTACTGCAACCCCGCCCAGGGCGGCCGCTGCGACTGCACCGCCACGCCCAACTCCTGCGGCGCCAACAAGGCCTGCAACACCACCACCGGCCAGTGCGAGAACGTGGACCCCTGCGCGGGCAAGACCTGCACGAATCCGACCCCCTTCTGCAACGCTGCTCAGGGCGGCCGCTGCGACTGCGCGAACGATTCCTGCGGCACGAACAAGTTCTGCAACTCCACCACCGGCCAGTGCGTCGACGCAGATCCCTGCACCGGCGTGACCTGCACGGACGAAACCCCCGTGTGCAACGGCGGCCGCTGCGACTGCAGGCCGACCCCCAACGAGTCCTGCCTCGGCGGTAAGACCTGCGACACCGCCACGGGCCAGTGCGTGCAGCCGGATCCCTGCGCGGGCAAGACCTGCTCTGGCGAGACCCCGTTCTGCAACGTCGCCCAGGCTGGCCGCTGCGACTGCACCACTGCCTCCTGCGCCACCTCCGGCAAGACCTGCAACGCCAGCACTGGCCAGTGCGAGACCCCGGTCTGCAACCCGGCGTGCACGGGCGAGACCCCTGACTGCGTCGCGGGCGCTTGCAAGTGCAACACCAGTTCGTGCACCGGCGGCAAGACCTGCAACGCCACCACCGGCCAGTGCGTGGCTGCGACCTGCACCCCGGCATGCACCGGCAAGACTCCCACCTGCGTCGCAGGTCACTGCGAGTGCACCCCCACTTCCTGCGGAGCCGGCGCAGAGTGCATGAACGGAGCTTGCGTCAAGGCCGGCTCGTGCAACCCGCTCGTCTCGACGAGCTGCCCGGCGGGACAGGGCTGCTACTGGGACAGCACCTCGAAGATGAACAAGTGCCTCACGGCGGGCACCGGCGCCCATGGCGCAACGTGCTCCAAGGACGCCGACTGCGTCCCCGGCGACACCTGCTACGGCGTGTGCATCCCGTACTGCAACCCCTTCGGTGCCAACACTTGCGGAACGGGCGCAACTTGCACCAACTATGGCGACAACACTGGCTTCTGCAGCTGCAACGCTCTTACTCAGACGGGCTGCGCCGCCGGCAAGACCTGTATCGCGGTCGACAGCGACCTCAGCGCTTCCATCTGCGGAACTCCCGGAACCACCGCTATCGGGGGCGCTTGCACCAGCATCTTCGGCTGCGTTGCCGGTGGAACGTGTGTCGTGAACGCCGACCAGACCGCTGCGACCTGCGAGAAGATCTGCAACCCGACGGGCACCCCTGGCTGCACGAGCCCTGAGAGCTGCGTCGACTACTTCACCGATGGCAGCCTTGGTCTCTGCGAGGTGGCTCCCACCGTCTGCAACCCGATCGCGCCGACCTGCGCCGCTGGCTTTGGCTGCTACTACGACGCCAACGTGGACGACATGACGTGCCAGACTGCTGGCACCCTGCCGCACGGCTCGGAGTGCGAGGCGCCGAACGACTGTGTCGCTGGTGCGGCCTGCTTCAGCGACTACGAGTGCCACACCTACTGCAACCCCGCATCGGCTACGCAGTGCGCCGGCACCGACAAGTGCCTTGACTTCCAGAACGGCACTGGCGCCTGCATCGCTGCCGCCAACTGCGCTGCCGCGGCCGTGTGCGGCGCGGTGTGCTGTGGCGGAAACATGATCTGCGACAACAACGCGTGCGTCGTCCCGGCGTGTGGCGTCGCGGCCAGCCTTACCCCGACCGCGATCACCAGCACTGCGAAGAAGAGCGGCAGCAACGTCCTCGGCACGTTCACCATCAGTGCCGAGACCCCCGAGCCCGACGCGGTCAGCATCCAGCTCTACGCGGGTTATGGTGCCATGAAGCCGGCGCTGAAGACCGGCACCTTCCCGCTCACTGGGGATGACCTCAACTTCGGGACCTGCGGCCTCTGCGTCCTCGTCTTCGACAACACTGGCCGCACCTACATGGCGACGGGGGGCTCGGTGACGCTCACCTCCGTTGCCACCAACCTGACGGGCTCGCTCAGCGGCGTGACCTTCGAGGAAGTGGACATCGACGGCACCACCTACGAGTCGACGCCTGTCCCGAATGGTTGCCAGAGCACCATCACCACGATGTCGTTCACTGCGGCCATCCCGTAGTCACTGCTGAAACCTGCTGATCGAAGGGCCCCGGCTTCGGCCGGGGCCCTTCTCTTTTCCCCTCGTCCGGATACCCAGGCACCCTGTCCTCATCCAGGACACCCGCTTTGTCCGAGACCGAAGCAACTCCGCACCGCGCCCCTCCGAGAATGAAGCAAACCTCGCTGCATTCCCTGAGGACCCCATGACCACCCACACTGTCCGCTCCGGCGACACCCTCTCCGCCATCGCCAGCCGCTACAACACGACCGTCGCGAAGCTGGCCTCGACCAACAACATCCGGAACGTCAACGTCATCAGCGTCGGCCAGAAGATCGTCATCCCGGGCGCCGACGGGAAGTCCTCGTACCAGTCCGGCTTCTCCATCCCCTCGCAGGACCTGAAGCGCGGCATGACCGGCGAGGCGGTGAAGCAGCTCCAGAGCACGCTGGTGAAGCTGGGCTGCATGACCAGCTCCCAGATGGCCACCGGCCCCGGCGTCTTCGGCCCCATGACCGAGGCGGCGCTCAAGAAGTTCCAGTCCAGCCACGGCGTCCCCGCGACCGGCTACTACGGCCCCATGACCCGCGCGGCGCTCGGCAAGCTCGGCGGCACCAGCCCCTCCGGCCCCACGACGACCACCC
>CAZAIE010000473.1:0-2208 GCA_964485035.1 uncultured Myxococcaceae bacterium
CGTACCGGGAGGTCGGCGAGCGCTACATCCTCTCGGAGCTCGTCGAGCGCCCCCCGCCCATCGAAGTGGTGGTGAAGTCCTTCCACTCGGGCACCTCGAAGCACCGCTACTTCGGCATGGCCGGGACCCCGCTGCGTCCCAGCCACCCGTTCTTCGCGGGCCAGACCTTCGGCGACGACGACGGCTACCCGACGACGCTGGTCCGCTTCGACTGGCGCAACCCGATGCACAAGCCCGGGACCGGCGAGCGGTTGGCCGACGAGGTGCTGGGCGACGAGCTGGCGGACTGGTTCATCGACGTGGCCGAGGCGAGGCTCACCGCGCGCCGGGTGCAAAAGGCGCTCTCGGACTTCCTGGGCGCACGCGACATCGTCCTCTACGACCTGTGTCTGTTCATCACCGAGGACGGGAAGAAGGTCTTCGGAGAGATCAGCCAGGACTGCGGCCGCTTCCGCCACTTCGACCTGGGCTCGCTGGACAAGGACGTGTGGCGCGCCGGCGGCTCCTCGGAGCAGGTGCTGGCCAAGTGGCAGATGCTGCTCGATGTGATCGGCCGGTGAGGCACGTTCCTCGGAAACTGGGCCCAGCGGGTGGACGTGGACTGGGTCGACTGGATGGGGAGCTGCCCGGTTCGCATTTTCCGTCGTCCGCGTCGGAAAGCTGCTACCACGCGCCCCATGCTCCGCGACCTCCTGCGCGGGGGGACCGCCTGGGTGCTGCGTCTCTCGGCACGGGCCCAGCTCTTCGCCGCCGGCGTGCTCTTCGGCCTCATGGCCGCGCTCGCCCGCCTGGCCAGCACCGGCCCCGACTCGTTCACCGCGACGCAGCTCACCGTGGTGCGCTTCCTCATCGGCATGGGCGGGTGCGTGGCGCTCTTCGCGGCGCGCCCCGGCACCTTCCGACCCGTGCAGCACCGGCTGCTGCTCACCCGCGGCCTCGCGGGCGGCGCGGCGGCGCTCCTCTACTTCGTCTCCCTCGCGCGCATCCCCGCGGGTGAGGCCACGGTGCTCAACTCCACCTCCCCGCTGTTCGCGGTCGCGGTGGCGGCGCTGTTCCTGGGCGAGCGCCCCACGCTGCACCTGGGGCTCGCGCTGGCCGTCGCCTCCGCGGGCGTCTTCTGCGTCCTCGGCGGCGCCCACGACTTCGACCTGGGGTGGGGCGAGGCCGCGGGGATCGGCTCGGCGCTGCTCGGGGCCGTCGCCGTGACCTCGGTCCGCGCGCTGCGGCCCACCGACAACGCCCCCACCATCTTCTTCGCCTTCGCCGCCGGCGGCTTCCTGGTCGCCCTGCCCTTCGCGCTCACGGCGTGGCCCAACGAGCCGCGCACCTGGCTGCTCGCGCTCGCGGTGGGGCTGGTCTCCATCGCCGCGCAGCTCCTCTTCACGCACTCGCTGGGCTGGCTCACCGTCCCCGAGGCGTCCATCTGGACGCAGTTCATGCCGGTGGCCAGCTACCTCTGGGCCCTGGCGCTGCTGGACGAGCGGGTGTCGCTGCTCGGCGGCCTCGGCGTGGGGATGGTGGTGGTCGGGGTCGCCTGGGGCGCGGCCTTCGGCGGGCACGGCATCGCCCGGCCAGGCAGCACTCCTGGCCAGTCCCCCTGACCTGGGCCCCTTTTCTGGCTGGGCGGCCCGCCTCGCGGCACCCTATAGTTCCCGGGTCAGGCCGACGGGGGAGCAGGAAGACAAGTGCCAACCACTCCCCGCCTCCCCGCCCTCTGCGCTGCTCTCGTGCTCGTCGCCGGCTGCGGCCCCGACCCTGTCGGTGAGCCCGCCGACGCCTCCGCCGCCTGGGTCCTGTGCGAGAACGCCTCCCAGTGCGAGCCGTCGCAGGACTGTCGCAGGATTGGCGTCGAGTTCGACCAGCGGAAGGCCTGCGTCGATCCCTGCCGCCCCGACGGCGTCCCGGGCTGCGTGGACAAGAAACTCGTCTGCTGCCCTTCGGGGCGGGGCGTAGGCCCCGAGGGCTACTGCGTCCCGAAAGGGGCATGCTTCTCCGCAGACGCGGGGCAGGATGCGTCCCGGGACGCCTCTGTGATCGAGCCGGACGCGGGAAGCTCCGACGCCGCATCTGGGTCTGACGCTTCCGAACTCGACCCCGACGCAGGTCTCCCCGGTCCCGACGCAGCCGCTCCCGGTCCCGACGCTGCCGCTCCTGGTCCCGACGCTGCCGCTCCTGGTCCCGACGCTGCCGCTCCTGGTCCCGACGCTG
>CAZAIE010000473.1:2308-6138 GCA_964485035.1 uncultured Myxococcaceae bacterium
CCGCTCCTGGTCCCGACGCCGCCGCTCCCGGTCCCGACGCCGCCGCTCCCGGTCCCGACGCTGCCGCTCCAGGTCCCGACGCCGCCGCTCCTGGTCCCGACGCCGCCGCTCCTGGTCCCGACGCCGCCGCTCCCGGTCCCGACGCTGGTGATGCACCCGATGCCTCGAGCACCGAGGACGCTGGGGAGCCGCCCGATGCGAGCGCGCCCGGTGAGGATGCTGGCACGGGTGTCGTCGCCATCCGGCTCATGGCCTCCAACCTGACCAGCGGGAACTACCAGTCCTACGACCTGGGCCACGGCATCCGGCTTATGCAAGGCGTGCAGCCGGACGTGATCGCGATCCAGGAGTTCAACTATGCGAGCAACAGCGCGACCGACCTCCAGAGTCTCTCGGACCAGGTGATCCCCGGGTCGGCCTACTGCCGCGAGACGGGCGCGCAGATCCCGAACGGCATCATCAGCCGCTGGCCAATCCTCGAGTGCGGCGAGTGGGACGACCCCTACGTGGACAACCGCGACTTCGTGTACGCGCGCATCGACATCCCCGGGCCGCACGACCTCTGGGTCGTGAGCCTGCACCTGCTCACGGCGAACGCGAGCACTCGCAACAACGAGGCGACCAAGCTGGTCCAGTTCATCCAGGCCACCATCCCCGCGGGCGACTACCTGGCAGTGGGGGGAGACCTCAACACCGACGCGCGGACCGAGGCCTGCTTCACGACGCTCTCCCCCATCGTCGTCACGACGGCGCCCTACCCGGTCGACCAGAACGACAACGGGGGCACCAACGCCAGCCGGGCCAAGCCCTACGACCACATGCTCGTGGACACCGACCTGCGCGCGTTCCAGGTGCCCACGCAGATTGGCGCGAGCATCTACCCAGATGGCCTGGTGCTCGACAGCCGGGTCTACACGCCCATCTCGGAGATCGCGCCGGCGCTCCAGAGCGACAGCGGCGCGCCGAGCATGCAGCACATGGGCGTGGTGAAGGACTTCCTGATCACGTACTGACTCAGCGCCGGGCCCGTACCTCGAGGCGAACCGCGACCTCCTGGTCTGCGGGGTGCGGGCGTCCACCGCTGGCCGCTCGACTCGGCTACGGGCCCCCAGGAATGCGGCGAGGAGCGCAACGATCGTCGCGAGGGCGGCCAGGGACGCCCCAGGCGGATCTGACGGACCGCGGCGAGCGAGGCCTCCTGTCCCGCCTGTGCGTCCCGGTGCTGCAGCTCGGTGACGCGCTGGACCTGCTCGACCAGGCGTTCGCGCGCGGCGAGCCGCTCCTGTCGCAGCTGGGCCTCGGCCTCCGGTCACTCCCGGAGTTCAAGTCCACGGTCGAGCGCCACGCGCCAGCGTCGATACGCGTCCTCGAGGGCAGCGGCCTCCCTGCTGGCCTCGCCGGAGGCCACCGACTGCTCCGCCTTCCGCAGCGCCGCCACGCCGGGCTCGAGCGCCCACTGGACCGCCCTGACGTCCGGCTCGCCCACGGCCGCCTCGACCCGCAGCACGCTGCCCAGGAGCTGCGCCGCCCAGGTCGGGTCCGCGGGCGGCGGCTCGTCCAGCCGACGTACGGACTGCGCCAAGACGAACGCCGCGACCGCGGCAAGTCCCGCGGCAACGAGCGCCACGACGGTGTGGGAACGCATGTTCGCCCCTCCGACTCACCCCGGCGGCTTCGGCGCCCCACCCTCGTCGTCCTCGCGGGGTGGAGGCGCGCGCAGCACCATCACGAAGTACTGCACGGTGAAGAAGGTGATGACCGACATGGTGACGGCCATCGCGATCCAGGCGGAGGTAGTCACGACCTGCGCTCCTTCCTGCGCCACGCGTACCAGACCAGGAACGTGCAGGCCGCGAACACCGCGAGCAGGAGCGCCCGGGTGATGTCCTGGACCAGCGCCTTGGTGCCGCGACCGGCGGCGTCGAAGTAGGCGTAGGTGTCGCCCACGTGGAAGACCTTGCCGATCACGCTGTCGGGCGAGAGCGGCCAGCCGTTGCCGCTGGCCAGCGAGCCGAAGGCCTTGCCCCACTCGGCACCTGCCGGCTGCACGAGCGCGCCCAGGAACACCACCAGGATGAAGGTGGGCGTCACCCACTTGAGGACGAAGCGGAAGAAACGCGGGACCTTCATGTCCGCCCCGCGGGTGATCTCCTCCCAGCCGCGGTCGATCCCGAAGATCCACGCGAAGACCAGCGACTCGGCCAGCGCGAAGACCACCAGCGCGAAGGTGCCGGTCCAGAAGTCGAACTCGTCGAAGGCACCGCCGGGGTAGAGCCACACGCAGAAGGCGCCCAGCGCGAAGACCACGGCGCCGAAGGCCACGGCGGCCTTCCCCCGGGACAACTTGAACTCGTCCTCGAGGAAGGCCATCACCGGCGCGCCCATCGCGAGCGACGAGGTGATGCCCGCGAAGAAGAGCAGGCCGAACCACATCGCGCCGGCGACCGGTGCGAACCAGCCCCAGTTCTCGAACAGCGTGGGCAGCACCAGGAAGCCGAGGCCGAAGCCGCTGCCGCCCGCGGTCTTGGCCTGCACCACCTGCAGCCCGAGGTACGCGGTGGCGATGGGGATGAGCAGCGACCCGCCGAGCACCACCTCCACGAACTCGTTGAGCCAGCCGGCCGAGGACGCGTTGAGGGCGATGTCCTGCTTCTGGCCGACGTAGGACGCGTAGCAGTGCACGCACCCCATGCCCACCGAGAGCGTGAAGAAGATCTGCCCTGCGGCTGCGAGCCAGGTGGTGAGGTTCCAGAGGCCGCCCGGCTTGGGCTCCCAGATGAAGTTCAGGCCCGCGAGCGGGCTCTCGACGACGCCGGGGTCGGAGCCGGGAGTGAGCACGAGGCCGCGGACGGCGAGGACCACGCCGAACAGGAGCAGGAGCGGCATGGCGATCTTCGCAGCCAGCTCGATCCCCTTCGCCAGGCCACGCGAGAGGATCCACACGTTGAGCGCCAGCGTGGCCACGAACCAGAGGAAGGCCTGCAGAGGGAGCGCGAACAGCGACTCCTCGTGCATGCCCAGGTAGCGCGGGAAGAAGTCGGTGGGAGCGACCTCGCGGAAGGTGCCCGCGACCGAGTGCCAGACGTACGAGAGCGTCCAGGACTCGATGTAGCAGTAGTAGGCGGCGATGGCGACGTTGGTGAAGAGCCCGAAGACGCCCAGGTACTTCAGCCACGCCCGGCGGCCGTCGCCGAGCGCGTGCATCATCCCGGGCGCCGAGTGGTGGCCCTGCTGGCCTCCGTGCCGGCCGATGGCCCACTCCATCCAAAGGAGCGGGATGCCCATGAGCACGAACGAGACCAGGTAGGGCAAGAGGAACGCGCCGCCCCCGTGCTGCGCGGCCTGCGCGGGGAAGCGCAGGAAGTTGCCCAGGCCCACGGCGTTGCCGGCCATCGCCAGCACCAGGCCGATACGGCTCCCCCATCGCTGCGGAGCTTGCTCCACGATCGTCGCCCCCTCGGTGGTCGTGGCCGGCAGGTCGACCGGCGCAGGGGCGTCACTCTAGCCTTGGTCCGCGCACCGTGACCACGACGCTCACGGGGCGACCGGGCGTTGCATCTCTTGGAGAAGGTCGGCCGCTGCCGCCGCAAGGTCATCCGGTGCATCCGGGAACTCGTCGATCAGCCGCTGGAGATACCGGACGGCCTCGTCCATGTGTCCATGGCGATGGTTGATCCACCCCGCCCTGTAGAGGACCGCCGCGACGTGCTTGTCGGGCGAGAGCGCGAGGTAGCGGTCGCAGGCCACGAGCAGGTCGCGCGCCGCCGCGGGCATCCCTCAG
The DNA here is from genome assembly GCA_964485035.1 of uncultured Myxococcaceae bacterium. Classification (GTDB taxonomy): domain Bacteria; phylum Myxococcota; class Myxococcia; order Myxococcales; family UBA5297; genus CAZAIE01. The sequence goes on from CAZAIE010000473.1 coordinate 6,090, forward strand.
CGACGGTGGTCCCGGTTGCCGGTTTGCCGGTCGGTTCGGAATCGGGATG
>CAZAIE010000474.1:0-6127 GCA_964485035.1 uncultured Myxococcaceae bacterium
GGTGGGCATGGTGCACGTCGCCCTGCCCGAGTCCTCCATCGACCCGGCCCAGGCCAAGGAGCGGCCGGGGTACTTCGCCGACACCGGGCTCCCGGCGCTGCTGGACGCGATGCGCCGGGCAGGGTACGTGGGCGACGGGCGTACGCTCATCATCAAGCTCGCGGGCGGGGCGGCGGTGATGGAGGCGGGGGCGAGCTTCAACATCGGCAAGCGCAACGTCCTGGCCATCAAGAAGCTGCTCTGGGCGAAACAGATGGGCGCGGTCGCCGAGGACGTGGGCGGGAACCTGAGCCGGACGGTCGAGGTGAGCGTGTCGGAAGGACGCGTCTACCTCTCCTGTCCGGGGCGCGGCACCTGGGAGATTTGAAGGAGGCGGTCATGGCGAAGCGAGTGCTCATCGCAGAGGACGAGCCGGTGATGCGCGAGGTGCTGTTCGCCTCCATCCAGAAGCTGGGCCACGTCCCCATCCTGAGCCCGGACGGCGCCCACGCGCTGAAGACGCTGCAGACGGACAGGCACGTGGACCTCTTGGTCTCGGACATGCAGATGCCCGAGCTGGACGGCCGCGGGCTCATCCTCGCGGCGCGGCAGGTGCCGGGCTACGAGAAGCTGCCCATCCTGCTCATGTCCGGGGTGGTGGGCCCGAAGGAGGTCATGGACCTGCTCAACCACGGCGTGGAGACCTTCCTGCCCAAGCCGCTGTCGGTGACGGACCTGCGGGCGGCGGTGCTCGCGGTCCTCGGTGAGGCCTGACATGGCGGACGTGAAGCTGGTCCTCGAGAAGATCGACCGGGTGCCTCCGCTCTCCGCGGCCGCGGCCCGGCTGCTGAAGATGCAGTCGGCTCCGGAGCGGTCGCTGGCCGAGGTGGGCAAGATCGTCGAGGTGGACGCGGGCCTCACCGCGGCCGTGCTGAAGGCCTCCAACTCCGCCGCCTTCCGCCGGGCCGAGCCCATCACCTCGGTGCGCATGGCGGTGACCTACCTGGGCGAGAGGATGGTGCTGGCGCTGGCGCTCTCCGGGGCGGTGCCCGGGGGCATGTCGGCCCCCCTGCCTGGCTACGACGCCGCCCACGGCGAGCTCTGGCGCCACAGCCTGCGCACCGCGCTGGCCGCGCGGGACCTGGCCCGGCGCTGCAAGCCGCGGGTGGAGGGCGAGCTGGCCTTCACCGCGGGCATCCTGCACGACCTGGGCAAGCCCATCATCTCGACCATGGTGAAGGCCGAGTCGCTCCTGGCGAGCATGGACGAGCGCCACTCCGACTTCCTGGCCGCGGAGATCGCCGCGTGCGGCATGTCCCACCCGGAGGTGGGCGGGGAGCTGGCGCGCCGCTGGCAGCTCCCGGCCACCCTGCAGGCGGCCATCCGCTACCACCACGCCCCCAAGGAGGCGCCGGAGGAGCTGCGCCCCCTGGTGTGGCTGGTGCACGTGGCCGACATCACCTCGATGATGGCGGGCGACGCCACCGGCGCCGACGCGATGGGGTACCGGCTGGACCCGGACTCGAAGGACGTCCTGGACCTGCCGCGCACCGAGTTCGAAGCGCTGCTCTGCCGCGTGGAGCGGGAGATGCAGAAGTCGCTGGCCATGGTGGAGGAGCCATGAAGCGGGTACTCATCGCCGACGACTCGGCCATGGCGCGGACCATCCTCAGGCGCTGCCTGGAGATAGCCGGAGGCCGGGACTGGGAGTTCACCGAAGCGGCCGACGGGGCCATCGCGCTGGGGAAGCTGCGCGAGGGCGCATTCGACCTGTTGGTGACCGACCTGAACATGCCCAACATGGACGGGCTGGAGCTGGTGCGGCGGGTGCGTGCGAGCCCCAAGCTCAACGCCCTGCCGGTGGTGGTGGTCACCAGCGCGGGCAACGACGACGTCTCGAAGCGGCTGATGGACGCCGGAGCGGCCTCGGTGCTGCTCAAGCCAGTCTCCCCGGCCAAGCTGGCCTCGGCCCTGGAACACCTCGCCGCCCAGTCCACGGAGGCCCCATGAGCACGCCGCAGGAGATGAACCAGGCAGCGCTGGGGGCGGTGAGCGCCGCGCTCGAGGAGATCGCCTTCTTCTCGGTGGACCCGGAGACGCCGCCCTCGGCCACCAGCGAGGTCGTGGGCTGGGCCGCCGTGGGGGGCGAGCACCTGCCCTTCTCGCGCATCGTCATCTCCATGCCGCTGGGGCTGGCCCGCAGGCTCGCCTCGACGGCGCTGGGGATGGACGAGTCCGAGGTGAGCGACGGCCAGGCCCTGGACGCGCTCTCGGAGGCGGTGAACATCGCGGGCGGCGAGATCGCCCGGCGGCTCCACTGCCCGGACTTCCACCTGCTGCTCCCCGAGTCGGGCAAGGGGACGCCGCCGGTGAAGACCTCGGTGCTCACCGAGGTGACCGTCAACGTCGAGGGGCTGCCGCTCGGGGTCCGCCTGGAGACCCGGTGACGAGGAGCGACCCATGAGGGTGCTGGTCGTCGAGGACGATCGGGTGAGCCGGCGCCTGCTCTGCGGGCTGCTGCAGCCCTTCGGGACGGTGGAGGAGGTCGCCGACGGCGAGGCGGCCGTGGAGCGGGTGCGCGAGGCGCTGGAGCAGGGGCGCAGCTACGACCTGGTCTGCCTGGACATCCTCATGCCGCGCCTCGACGGCCACGCGACGCTCCAGGTGCTGCGCCGCATGGAGCTGGAGCGCGGCATCCCGGTGGGGGCCGGCGCGAAGGTGATGATGACCACCTCCCTGAAGGACTCGAAGAGCGTGATGACCGCCTTCCGCAACCAGTGCGAGACCTACCTGGTCAAGCCCATCGACCGCGCCCGCCTCTACCAGGCGCTCGAGGAGCTGGGGTTGTCGCCCCCGGGCTGACGCGGAGCGACACCATGCGCGAGCTGCCTGCGGACGCCCAGACCAAGCTGGCCCGTGACCGCGCGCTCCTGCGTCGGGTGGTGAAGTGGCAGTTCGCCGCGACCACCCCGGCCTTCGCCCTGATGACCTGGTTGCTTTCGCCCCCGGGAGCCGTCCGGGACTGGGCCACGGCCGCCATCCTCGTTCTGGGCACGCTGGGCTGGCTCTCGCTGCACCTGCCCTCCCGGCTCACGGCGGTCAACGCCGTCTTCCCCGTGGCCATCGCCCCTGCGGCCTGCTGCGGCGCCGCGGTGGCCGCCAACGGGATCGCCGCTGCGGGGCTGCTCCCGGCGCTGGTGGTCCCGGTGGCCTGGGCCTCCGTGCTGCTACCCCGGGTGGTGGTGTGGGTCGCCGGAGGCTCGGCGGTGCTCGCCTGCTTCCTCGCCGTGGCCGTCCACGCCGGGCCGGCCGCGGGGGCTGCGAGCGCCGCGGTCACCGCGGTCATCGCCGCCTTCACCGCCGCCAGCGCCGGGCGCCGCGGCCAGCAGGACTTCGCGCTGCAGGAGGCGCTGAACCAGAGCGCGGAGACGCTCCAGGCCCTGTTCGGCAGCGTCGACGACCTGATCACCGTTTCCGGCCCAGACGGGAGGCTGCTCTTCACCAACGCCGCGCTGCAACGGCGCCTCGGATTCTCGCCCGCCGAGCTCTCGGGGATGCAGCTGCTCGACCTGCGGCCCCCGGCGCGGCGGGAGGAGGCGGCACTGGCCCTGGAGGCCTTCCACGCCTCGGCGGCCCGGGTGGGGCGGCTGCCGGTGCCCCTCTCGACCCGCGACGGCCACGTGGTCGACGTGGAGACGCGGGCGTGGAAGGGGGGCTGGAATGGGCAGGCCTGCCTGTTCTGCGCCTCGAGCGACCTCACCGCCGAGCACGAGGCCCAGCAGGCCTTCGAGCGGCTCTTCGCCTCCAGCGCGCGGGCGACGGCCCTCACCACCATCGAGGACCGCCGGTTCGTGGACGTGAACCCCGCCTTCCTCGACCTGCTCGGCCTGTCGGCGCACGAGGTGCTGGGCAAGACTGGAGCCGAGGTCGCCCTCTTCGCCGACCCCGCGCAGGCGGCCGAGCTCGAGGCCCGCCTGGCCGTCTCCGACCGGGTGGACGGGTTCGAGGTCCGGCTGCGGCACCGCGACGGCTCCCTCCGCGAGGGGATGCTCTACGGGGAGCGGGTGAGCTGGAAGGGGCGCGACCACCACCTCACCATCCTCACCGACGTCACCCGCGAGCGGGCCGAGGGTCGCGCGAGGGAGGAGGCGGCGCGGCGGGTCGAGACCATCCTCCAGTCGCTGCAGAGCGGGGTGATGGTGGTCGACGCCCAGACCCACGAGATCCTCGACGTGAACCGCGCCGCGGCGGCGATGCTGGGCGAGGACCGGACCCGTCTCTTGGGACGCCGCTGCCGGGACCTGCTGTGCGGAGACCATCCCGCCTGCGCCGCCGCGGGCGAGCCCTGCGTGTGCGTGGAGCGCCGCCTGCGCCAGGGGGAGCTCCAGGTGCTGGTCACGCACGACCGCGTGGTGCTGGACGGCCGGGACTGCCAGATCACGAGCTTCGTGGACATCACCGCCCAGAAGCAGAATGAGCAGGCGCTGCAGGAGAGCCGCGACCGCCTGGACCTCGCCCTGGCCTCCGCGCGCATGGGGGTGTGGCACTGGAGCCTGAAGGACGACGTGCTGGGCCTGGACGAGTCGGTGCGCCGGCTGATGGGGCTGGCGGCCGAGACCGGGCCGGTGACCCCCGCGCGGTTCCTGGCGGCGCTCCAGCCCGAGGACGCCCCGCTGGTGCGCAATGCGCTGCGCCGGTCCCTCGACGAGGCCGCGCCGCTGGAGGTCGAGTGCCGGGCGGTCTGGCCCGACGGGTCGGTCCACGACCTCGCCCTGCGCGGCCGGCTCGTCCGCGACGCCGCCGGGGCGCCGCTGCGCCTGGACGGCGTGCTCTGGGACGACAGCGAGCGCAAGCGCGCGCAGGTGGCGCTCTCGGAGAGCGAGGAGCGCTTCCGCCAGCTCGCCGACGTCTTCCCCGAGACCATCTTCGAGACCGACCTCACCGGGCGGCTCACCTTCTCGAACCAGCACGGCTTCGCCACCTTCGAGTCCACCCCCGCCGACCTGGAGCGGGGGCTCAACCTCATCCAGCTGGTCGCGCCCGAGGACCGGCCGGCCATCCTCCTGCGCATGCGCGAGCGGCTGGAGGGCCTGACCGGGTCCTTCATCGAGTACCGGGCCATGACCCTCTCCGGCCGGGTCTTCCACGCCATCGCCCACTCCTCGCGGATGATGCGGCGCGGCAAGCTGGTGGGCCTGCGCGGCTTCGTGCTCGACATCACCGAGCGCAAGCAGGCGGAGGCCCGGCTGCGGGCCGCCAACCAGCAGCTCGAGGAGGCCACCGCCCGCGCCAACCAGCTCGCCTCCGAGGCCCAGGCGGCGAGCGTGGCCAAGAGCAAGTTCCTGGCGAACGTCAGCCACGAGTTCCGCCTGCCCATCAACGAGGTCGTCGGCACCACCGGTCTGCTGCTCGACACCGGGCTCGAGCCCCACCAGCAGCACTGCGTGGAGACCATCCGCACCAACGCCGAGAGGCTCTTGCGGATGATCAACGACATCCTCGACTTCTCGAAGATGGAGGCGGGCAAGCTGGTGCTGGAGGAGCTCGAGTTCGACCCGCGCCAGCTCCTGGACGAGTTCCTGGACCTGATGTCCCCGCGCGCCCGCGAGAAGCGGCTCGAGCTGCTCTGCTCCGCGGCGGCGGAGGTGCCGGCCCGGCTGCGCGGGGACGCCGGCCGCCTGCGCCAGGTGCTCGGAAACCTCGCCGGGAACGCCGTGAAGTTCACCCACAGCGGCGAGGTCTCCGTCCGCGCCCAGGTCGAGTCCCAGACCACCGCGGAGGTCCTCCTGCGCTTCGTGGTCCACGATACCGGCATCGGCATCCCCGAGGCGCAGCAGGCCCACCTCTTCGAGCAGTTCTCCCGCGTGCAGGCCGACGAGTACGGCGGCACCGGGCTGGGGCTGGCCACCGCCCGGCAGATCGTCGAGGCCATGGGCGGCCGCATCGGGGTGCGCAGCCAGGAGGGACGCGGCGCCGAGTTCTGGTTCACCTGCCGCTTCCAGAAGGTCGAGGCCGAAAGACCCACCGCCCGCCAGCTCGCCGGCACCCGGGTGCTGGTGGTGGACGACAGCGCGACCTCCCGTCGGTTTCTGCGCGGCCAGCTCGAGGAGTGGGGCGCGATCCCCGAGGAGGCCGCCGACGCCGAGGC
>CAZAIE010000475.1:0-6113 GCA_964485035.1 uncultured Myxococcaceae bacterium
GCCCATGCCCACGCCTCCCCCGGTCACCCCCGATGCCTCCGCCGCGGCGCTCGACCGCCTCAGGGCCATCGCCGACGGCATCCCCAACGCGGCCTTCGCGGGGAGGCTGCGGCGGGTCTTCGAGGCGGGGGCCCAGGCCATCGCCGGGCTGGGGAACCTGGGGCTGGACAAGTACGACGACCTGAACCTCACCGGCGCCCCCGACCTGTCGATGTGGGAGGAGGTGGCGCCGGTCATCCGCGACACTCTGCTCGACGTGAACCGGCTGCTCACCACCATGCGCGAGCTCTTCCCCGCCGGCGGGGGCGCGCTGGGCGACCTCATCGGCGAGGCGCTGGGCGAGGCCAGCGCGGGCAACCCCGCGGAGATGCTGCAGCACATGCACGAGCAGGAGGCGACCCAGCAGATCCACCAGTTCGGCAACGCCCTGGCCGCCGAGGTCTCGAACCTGGGCGAGCGCATGCGCAGCCCCCAGGTGGTCTCCGACCGCTGGAACCTGCTCACCGACCTGCAGGAGTTCCGCGGCAAGTTCCGCAGCCTGGTCGGCGACCTGCTCTTCCTGACCGCCTCCTGCTTCGCCGCCGTGGACCGCGCCCAGGTGGTGCCAGGCTTCACCGCCGACCTGCAGGACGCCATCGTCGCGCGCCGCTCGGTCACCGATCTGGCGCGGGTGATGGCCATGCACGCGGCGAAGCTGAAGGCGGCCACCCCGGACCAGGTGGGGGCAGCCTTCGCGGCGCTGGTGAAGGACCTGGACGCGTTCGGACGCTCGAAGTCGTACAGCGTGCTGCGGACGTCCGACAAGCGGCGCTTCGTCGAGTTCCGCGCGCTGTTGCGCCAGCTCGCCGACAAGGGGGCCATCGACGCCCGCCAGGCTGCCGCCGCGGTCACCGAGTTCGCCGACTTCACGCAGGGCCTCTCGAGCATCAACCGGCGCAACATGCTGGTCGAGCACGACCGCGAGGTCATCGCCGCCTGCTGCGTGAAGCTCGAGGGCGTGGACCAGCTCACCGCGTCCCGCCCGGCCGAGGCGGTCCCCCTCTTCAAGGAGGCTGTGGCCCAGGCCATCTCCATGTACGGGCGCAACCCCTCGCTGGACGCCTACCTGCGCAAGGCCCGCAAGCGGGACTGGTCGGCGATGGGGCTCAAGGAGCTCGAGCAGGAGACCGAGCTCTTGCGCAGCCTGCTGGCCAGCGCCAGCGCCTTCTGATCTGACGGCTGCCGGACGGGGCGCGCTCCCTCCACATTTCGGTGATTGCCGCCTCGGCGAGGCTCCCCGTAGGATTCCGGCTTCATCTGGGCTGGAAAGGGACCCCATGCCGTCTCGACGACTCCCGCGCCTGCTGCCCCTCGCGGCGGCGCTGCTGGCCGCCTGTGGACAGTCCGGAGGCTGTTCCGGGGTCGAGCCGACGCCCGGCGGCTTCCAGGGTTCGAAGGTGAACAACGCCGCGGTCCTGCGCATCTCCAAGGCCGGGTTCGACTACCTCAACGCCAACTGGAAGCAGCTCATCTCCACGGTGATGACCACCGCGCGGACGAGCCCCGAGAACCCGGCCTGGCTCGAGCTGCCCTTCAACCTGCCCTGCCTCGATGCCGGCGACCCCGGCTGGGGCGTGAGCAACGTGTACGCGTGCGACAACGGCAAGGGCGTGGGGACCCCCGGCTTCATGGACGGGAAGTGCCAGACCACGAACTCCGCGGCCGCGGACTACGACGCCCCCTGTCCCATCCTGGTGACCTTGCGCAGCGTGAAGCTGCGGCCCGCCACGCCGGACCTCGTCGAGGCGGAGGTGGTGCTGGTCCTGGACGCGAGCAAGGACATCACCACCCGGAAGGCCTCGCGCATCTACGTGGACAGCGAGGACTCGACCTCGGCCTGCGTCTGGGTGAAGCGGCTGGGCTGCTGGGCGGACTTCCACTCCGCGGCGTCCGGCCGCAAGGACGAGACCGTCTCGGCGCGGGTGCGCTTCAAGCTCGACGCAGCCTGGGGCGACCTGATGGCGTTCGAGATGGTCCCGCCCGACTCGACCAAGCCCGACGAGCTGATCGGCGGGCTCGCCGCCCTGGAGGCGGACGACATCGGCTTCGGGGGCACCAACCGCTGCCTCGACCCGGCCTGCGACGACGAAGAGGACATGTGCGACTACGCGTGCAACTTCGCCAAGATGAGCTTCGTGAAGGGCCTCATCGTCGACTACGTGCTCAAGCCGCAGTTGCAGGGGGCCCTCAAGACGGGCCTCGCCCAGCAGCAATGCCGCCCCTGCAACCCGGCCGACGCGACCGTGGCCGCCTGCCCCTCGGGTAGCACCTGCCAGTGCGCGAGCGGGACGACCTGCGAGCCCACCCAGAAGGTGTGCATGGGCGACAAGGCCCACGGGAGCCGGTGCGTCCCGCGGCTCCTGGGCTACGAGGGCCGGGTGAAGCTGGGCGAGATGCTCCAGGCGCTGGGCGGCGACCCGGCCACGAAGCTCGACCTGTTCGCCGCGGCGGGGGGAACCGCTCCCGAGCTCGGTCCCGCGCTGCAGACGGCGGTGGTCGCCGGGGCCCGGGCGGTGGAGCACTCGCCGTGCGTGCCGGAGCTGCCTGCGCCCGCGCCGCAGACCGTGCCGCCCCCCTCGCTGGAGTCCGACGGGCCGGCCGGGTACCACGTGGGCCTCGCCCTCTCGCAGCACTTCCTGAATGGCGCGCTCCACGAGGCGCACCAGTCGGGGGCGCTGTGCATGAACCTCGCGAGCTCGGAGATCCCCTCGCTGTCGTCCGGCATCTTCAAGATCGCGCTGCCCTCGCTCGGCGTGGTGGCGGGCTCCGCGACCGGCGACGCCCCGATGATGGTGGTGCTGCGCCCGCTGGCCAACCCCACGCTCGAGGTGGGTGAGGGGACGTACGACCCGGTGACCAAGAAGCCGATCAAGCCGCTCCTCACGGTGGGGCTGAACGACCTGCGCATCGACATCTACGCGCTGGTGGAGGACCGCTACGTGCGCCTCTTCACCATCGGCGCCGACGTCAGGCTGCCGGTCTCGCTGGTGGTCGAGGGCTGCCCGATGACGCTCCTGCCCGCGCTCGGCGACCTGAAGCAGATGATCGTCATCCGCAAGGACGTGCCGGGGAACGCGGAGCTGCTGGCCGAGGACCCCGCGGCGCTCACCCAGCTCATCCCGATGATCCTGGGCATGGCCGAGCCGCTGCTCTCCAGCGCGCTCAAGCCCATCACCGTACCGGACATGAACGGCTTCCGGGTGCACGTGGACGACCTGCGGGGCGTGACCCGCATCGGCTCGAGCGACCAGTTCCACTACCTGGGGCTCTATGGCCGGCTGGGCCTCGCCGGCCAGTGCCAGTCCTGGGGGCCCAAGGCCAGCGCCCGCCTGGTCTCGTCCCGTCTCCCGGCGCGCGAGGACCTGGTGCTGCGCGCGGACCGTCCGCTCCCGTGGCCCAAGGCAGTGCTCGAGGTCTCGGCCGAGGACCTGCCGGGGAAGGACCGCAAGATGGAGTACGCCTACCGCGTGGACGGCGGCCTCTGGTCCACCTGGTTCGACGGCCCGCGGCTCGAGGTGGAGCACCCGGCGCTGCTCGCGTCCGGCCGCCACCGGCTGGAGGTGCGCGCGCGCATCGCCGGCGAGGCGACGATGGTGGGGACGGCGGGGGACCCCGTCGTCTTCCTGTCCGACTGGGAGCCGCCGCGGGTCCGGCTGGTCGAGGATCGCGCCGCGGGGACGTTCCGGGTGGAGGCGAAGGACGACGTCAGCGCGACGTCCGCTCTCGCGTTCGCCTACCGCGTCGGCGATGGCCGGCTCTCGGAGTTCGGTCCGGCGCGTCCAGTGGACCTGGCGGCGGTGGAGGCGGCCGGGACGCTCGAGGTCCAGGTGAGGGACGAGGCGGGGCACGTCGGGACGGCGGTGTGGAAGGCTCCGCAAACGCCGGCCGCGGCCGCCGCAGGGGACGAGGGTGGGGAGCGCACGGCGGGGCCAAGCTCCCTGGGCTGCAGCGCCGCCGGGCCAGGGCTCCCAAGCCTGTTGCTCGCGGGGCTGCCACTGTGGCTGCGCCGTCGGCGGCGGGGCTGAGCAAGCGATGACCCGACTCCTGATGGTCTGCGCGGCGCTGGCCGGCTGCCTCGCGGCGGCGCCGGTGCGGGCAGGGGAGCGCGAGCTCTCCCTGGAGCACGACGGGTCGGTGGGGGTGTTCCTCACCGCCGCCCCGGAGTTCAGCTCGCTCACGCTGAGCGAGTGCGTCACCTGCATCACCACCAGCGTGGTGGACGGCTTCGACCTGGTGAACGACCTCGGGGTCTCGATCTCGCCAGAGGGGTGGGGAGCGGAGCTCCTGCTGCGGTTCCGGTACGTCTCGCTCAGCCGCGCGAAGGGCGAGTCGATGCTCTTCGGCTACCGCCGGTACTTCGGCCGCGATGAGCTCAAGACCTTCATGGAGCTGGACCTCCACGTGACCTTCCGGCCCGTGCTCACCGGGGGCGCGCGCGCCGGCTTCGGCGTGATGTGGGACTTCTCGCCGGTGATGGGACTGTGGGCGGACCTCGCGGGCAGCTTCGGCGTGGGGCGTGGTCGGCGCTTCGGGGCCGAGCTCGCCATCGGCTTCCAGGCCCGGTCGTACCTCCTGCAGTAGCTCCTTTTCGTCAGCACTTTTTTTGACGACCTCTCATTGCCGTGTGAGTCTGTGGGCAGATGTAGGACATGCACCTGCACGGAGCGGCAATGGACAACAAGCTGCTGGTTTCCCTGGTGTTCCGCATCCCCAAGACGTCCCTCGAGCAGCTCAAGTACCTCTCGGCGAAGACCCGGGTGCGGCAGAGCGAGTACCTGCGCGAGGCCATCGAGGACCTGCTGACCAAGTACAACGAGTAGCCCCGTGGTTTCGCCCACTTGAAGCAGTGGGCGCTCCCGAGAAGCTCAAGCAGCGGTTGAAGCCGGGGCCAAGCCCGGTAATATGGTGCGCGCAGAACGCTCCAATCACACTGCAGCGATTGAGCAACTCGGGAGGTGGCGATGCCGTCGGACGGCCTCGGCCTCGACGTCGGCACGACAGGCGGCAGCTGGCTGTTCAAGCAGGGTGACCTGCTGCTCGGACCAGTGCCGTTCGCGAAGCTCGTCGAGCTGCTCTATGCAGGCGACGTCGACGAGCACACCCCGGTCGCTCCCTTCAACCTCGAGCCCAAGTTCGAGCCGTTGGGGAAGGTCGAGCGGTTCCGGGTCCACCTCGCGAAGGCGAAGGCCAAGCTCCGGGTCGAAGCCGCAAGCCACGAGCAGGACCGGACGCGCCGCCGAGGTAGGATGCTGCGCGTCTCGGTGATGGGCCTTTTGTCGATCGCCCTGCTCATCGGCGGCGGCCGGCTGGCGCTGTGGCTGGCGGTGCACCGGCCCTGGGAGAAGCAGATCCAGCTGCCCGACCCCCTGATCACCGACGAGCTCCCGCAGATCAAGCTGGCCTCCGCCCGCACCGGCGAGGAGGAGTTCGACTACCCCGACGCGAAGAACCCGGGGAACCCCAAGCAGCCGGGGCCGGGCAAGCGGCCGGTGGTGGGGAAGAACTCCGCCCAGCCCGGCACGCCCCAGCCCGCGGGCCCCGGGAAGACTCCCGCGAAGCCGCTGGGCGACGACGTCGACGTGGTGCAGCAGTGGGACCAGGAAGGCATCAACAATGTGGTGCGCGCGAACAAGGCCACGCTCCACCCCTGCCTGGTCGCCGAGGGCAAGCGGCAGAAGTCCGGCTGGGAGATGCGCGTCCCCATCGAGTTCACCATCGGCAACGACGGGCGCATCACCAAGCTGTGGATCGACGCGGCGGACTACAAGAGCGAGAACTCCGAGCTGTTCAAGTGCATGCTCGCCGAGCTGAAAAAGTGGAAGTTCCCGTCGTACCAGGGCGAGCAGGCCAACGTGTCGCTGGCGTTCCGCATCAAGTCGCCGTGACCGGCAAAGTGGTGGAACTGGATGGCCCACGGGCTCAGCCCCGGGGCGCGCAGGACGTGTCGAAAGAGGCGGCAGATGCAAGGGCAGGCAGCGATCGCGAAGAAGGCGAGTGAGCTGGAGCCGGGGACGTTGCGGCACCAGGTGCTGCTCACGGCGCAGAAGTTCAAGTCGAGCTGGGTGGAGCTGGGG
>CAZAIE010000476.1:0-6098 GCA_964485035.1 uncultured Myxococcaceae bacterium
GGATCGACCCCAAGCCCCAGCCAGAGGCGAAGCCCGACCCTGCTCCGGAGCCCAAGCCCGACCCCAAGCCGACGCCCGAGCCACCGGAAGCGAAGCCCGAGCCCAAGCCCGACCCTGCTCCCGAGCCCAAGCCCGACCCGAAGCCGAAGCCCGAACCGCGCAAGCCGCGCGCCACCGGTACGCTGGACCTGAACTGCGTTCCCTGGTGCAAGGTCTTCGTGAACGGCAAGGACACCGGCCGCAACTCCCCGCTCAAGGGCTACGCGCTGCCGGCCGGCACCCACCGGATCCGCGTGGTGAACCCGCCCAGCGGTCTCGAGCGCGAGCTCACGATCACCATCAAGGCCGCCGAGGCCACCCAGCAGATCGTCCGCTTCGAGTAGCGGCCCACTACCAACCCAGCTTCTCCGAGAGCTGCGCCTTCAGGATCACCGCCATGCGCGCGTGGTCCGCGACATTGGGGTGCCAGTCGCAGCCGGTGGGCACGGAGCCGTCGGCACCCAGGTCCTGCGTCCCGAAGTCGAAGGTGCTCACCCGCTGGTCCCCCAGCGCCTTGCGCCGGGCCACCACCGCCGCGAGCCGCGTCTTCACCTGGCCCAGCTCCGGCTCGCCGAGCATCGAGCCGATGACGCAGAAGACCCACGCGTCCGGGTACTGGGCCCGCACCCGCGCCAGGAAGGCCACGTAGGCGTCCTCGTACGCCGTCCCGGGATCGCCGCCGACCCAGTCGTTGGTCCCGAGGTTGATGACCACCGCCTGCGGCTTCGGGCCGAAGCTCCAAGCCCCCGCCGTCTCCGAACCGATGGTGCGTTCCCAGAGGCTGGGGAGGGTCGCGGAGGTGTTCCCGGTCCGGTCCCGGTACATGCCCCACCCGGAGCGCGCGAGGCTGCTCACTTCGGCGCCGACTGCCCGGCCCGCGACCGCCGCGTAGGTCAGGAACCAGGACGAGTTCTCGGTGCTCCAGTGGCAGGCAGGGTTCGCCACCCAGCCCGGATGCGGCTCGACGCCCAGGTTCCCGTACCCCGCGGTGATCGAGTCGCCGATCACCTCGATGAGCCGCCCGCTCGCGGCCGGCGCCCCACGCACCGTCCCAGCAGCGAAGCCCAGGAACGTGCTCACGCCGTACATCCCCTCGGTCTCGCGGTACAGCTCCACGGTGTGCTCGCCCGCGCCGAGCCCGGTGGCCAGCGTCACGGTCCGGTCTGCGCCGGAGGTCACCTCGAAGCGCTTGCCCGGCGCCCCGTCGATCACCGCCTGGAAGTACGCGCTTCCGTAGCCCTCGGTGCGCAATTTCACCGCCGGGCTCGGGCCCTCGACCCGCGCCACGAGCCCCGCGCCCTGCCACGAGAAGCGCACTGCTTCGGGGTTGGTCGCGTCCACGCGCCCGGCGAAGCGCACGCCTCCGGGGACGCTCCCCACGTCGGGCGTGGCTCCGGCCACGTCGGGTCGAGCGACCGCTGCGTCCAAGCCGGAGCTGGCGGCGTCGGGAGCGACGAGCGATGCGTCCATCGGTCCGCCTGCGTCCTGGACCTCCGCCCCAGAGTCCTCGGCCATGGGGAGGCGCTCCCCGCCGAGCGTGCAGCCAACGAGGGTGCAGAGGCATCCGACCAGGAGTGCGCGACCCGTCCGGTTCATGGCGGCCAGCATGCCACTGCGGGCCTCGACCCGGGAATCGCCCCCCGTCCGCGAAGGACCGCCGGAGCAGGTGTATCCTGTCGCCTTTCGTCCGGTCCCTGTCGGCCCCGTCGAGTGGAGGGGAACATGATCCGAGTCCTCGTCGCCGCGCTCCTTGTTTGCGCACTTGCTGCGCCCGCTGCCGCGCAGCCGAAGAAGGTGGCCGCGGCGGCCGTGGCCCTGGACCGTCGGCTCGCCTCGGAGGCCCAGGCCGCGGAGCTGGCGCTGATGCGCGCCATCCAGAACGACGTCCGGCTGGAGGCCGTGGACCTCGGCGCCCTCGCCCGCGGCCAGCCGACGCAGGCGCTCGGCGACGGCCGGCGCAAGGTGGCCGAGGCGCTCAACCTCATCGACGAGATGAAGGGGAAGCAGGCCCTCGCCCGCGCCGCCGAGGCGTTCACGCTGCTCGAGGGGGCCGACCTCGCCACCTCCTTCCCCGAGCTGCTCGGGGCCCAGGCCGCGCGGGTCTTCGCCCTGCACTCCGAGGGCAACAAGGCCGCGCTCAAGACCGAGCTGGGCCGGCTCTTCGCGCTGGCGCCCGACTACAAGCTCGACGCGCGCCGCGTCACCCCGGACCTGGCCACGCTGGCCGAGGACGCCCGTGCCAAGGCCGGAAAGTCCCCGCGCGTCTCGCTTTCGCTGCGCTCCGCCCCGGTCCCGGCCGCGGTCTACGTGGACGGCGCCTTCCGCGGCGTGACTCCCCTGGAGGTCCCCGGCCTCGCCCCCGGCCACCACTACGTCACGCTGAGGGCGGCGGGCTACGAGCTGGCCCAGGGACGCCACGCCGCCGGCCTGGGCGCTCCGGTGGAGCTGACCCTCACCCCCGCGGGGCAGGAGCGCGGGCTCCTCGAGATCCTGCGTGGCCTCGCCACCACCGCCCCGCCCGGGGGCGAGGGGCACGCGGCCGCGCTCGCAAAGTGGGCCTCGGTCGACGAGGTGCTCGTCGCCGGCCTGCAGAAGCGGGGCGACGCGACGGTGGCGGTGGTGGTCCGCTGGGGCGCGGACGGGCGCTCGAAGGGGATGGTGGAGCGCACGATCACGAAGCCCGAGGCCGTGGAGGACCTGGCCCGCGAGACCTTCACGCTCGAGCTCGCGCCCCCACCGCCCCCAGTCGATCCGGTCGTCGCCGCCCGCCCACCAGGGCCCACCGGCTCCGGCACGGAAGCCGGCGTCGCCCAGACCACCGGCAAGACCGGCACTGGGCGCATCATCGGCTTCGTCTGCGCGGGCCTCGCGGTCGCCTCGATCGGCGGCGGCATCGGGCTGGGGGTGATCGCCAGCCAGAAGGCAGAGGAGGCACGCAACACCCCTGCGGTGGACACCGCCGCCTACGACTCGGCCCGCAGCTCCGCCCACGGAATGGCCCTGGGCGCCAACGTGCTCTACGGCGTGGCCGCGGTCGCGGCGGCGACGGGCATCGTCCTCATCGTCACTGGCGGGGCGGACTCCCCCGCGGCGGCGCCCGCGAAGAAGGACGAGTTCGGCCTCTCCCTCTCCCCCCTCCCCGGCGGGGCGATGGTCTCTCTCGGCGGCGCTTTCTAGGAGGAACCCCATGAACCAGCGAACTCCGTCCTTCGTGGTCACGCTCGCGGGCGCGCTGGTCGCGCTCGCCGCGGCCTCCTGCCTCGTGGACACCGGCAGCCCCACCGACGGCCGCCCGTGCTCCGCCGACAAGCGCTGCCCCGCCGGCTACGTCTGCGACTCCTCGAACACCTGCGTCGCCGGCGAGTCGGGCGACACCGGGAACGCTCCCGTGGACGCGGGCGGTTCCGTCGATTCGGGCAGCGTCCCGGACGCCGGTGAGGACCTCCCCGACGCGTCCACGGGCGTACCCTGCTCCGACCTCGAGCCCTGCGCCAGCGGCTGCTGCGGTCCCGACGGCTTCTGCGCGCCGGGCGACACCGTCGGCGCCTGCGGCGTCAGCGGCAACTGCTCCAAGTGCCCCGCGAAGCGCGCAGACACCTGCGAGGGCGGCCAGTGCCGGTGTGGCGAGGGCCCCGCGTGCGCCTCGAGCCAGACCTGCGAGGGGGGTGACTGCAAGTGCACCGGCGCCGGATGCGGCTGCGACTCCACGAGCTGCCCCACCGGCTGCTGCCAGGACTCCGCCTGCACCGCCCCCACCCTATCCGAGTGCGGCACCAAGGGCGCGGCCTGCAGCCCCTGCGACGGCGCGCGCGCGGACAACTGCGTGACCGGCGAGTGCCAGTGCGGCAGCGGACCGGTCTGCGGCACCGGGGAGAAGTGCCAGGACAGCGCCTGCGTGTGCGACCCCGCGACCTGCACCGGCTGCTGCAACGGCGACCGTTGCATCTCGCCCACCACCGCGGCGGCGTGCGGGCCCAAGGGCGGGGCGTGCCTGTCCTGTGGAGACAAGGCCGATGGCTGCACCAGCGGCAGCTGCACCTGCGGAGGAAAGGCCGGCTGCGGCGACGGCCAGCGCTGTGTGGCCGGAGCTTGCACGTGCGACGCCACGAGCTGTCCCAAGGGTTGCTGCCAGGCGGGTGCCTGCATCACCACCACCTCGCTGGACCAGTGCGGCACCGGCGGCGTCCCCTGCGCGACCTGCGACAGCCAGCGGGCGGACGCCTGCGTGGACGGCATCTGCCAATGCGGGCCCGGGACGATGTGCGTCGTGGGGAAGAAGTGTGAAGGCGGGGGCTGCTCCTGCGACAAGGCGGCCTGCCCGAGCGGCTGCTGCGACTCGACGGGCACCTGCATCTCCTCCAGCCTCGCGACCTGCGGCGTCGGAGGCTCGGCCTGCAGGGCCTGCGACTCCAAGCGAGCGGACAACTGCTCGGCGGCGGGCGCCTGCGCCTGCGGCATGGGACCTGAGTGCCAGGCCGGCCAGGAGTGCTCCGGCGGAAGCTGCAAGTGCACCGCGAACAGCTGTCCGGGGAGCTGCTGCACCTCGGCCGGCGTCTGCGCACCGACCAGCCTCACCCAGTGCGGAGCAGGAGGCCTGGCATGCCAGGCCTGCCAGC
Source organism: uncultured Myxococcaceae bacterium (assembly GCA_964485035.1). GTDB lineage: Bacteria > Myxococcota > Myxococcia > Myxococcales > UBA5297 > CAZAIE01. The sequence continues at coordinate 4,656 of CAZAIE010000476.1, forward strand.
GCTCGGACAACTGCACCGACGGGGTCTGCAAGTGCGGCGCGAACAACCCCTGCGACGCGACCAGCGCGGACAGCTGCGTGGCGGGCACCTGCCGCTGTGGCTCGGGCGGCGCCTGCGGCGTGGGCCAGCGCTGCGTGAGCGGGACCTGCAAGTGCGACGCCGCCCTCTGCCACGGCTGCTGCTCCGGACCGAGCTGCTTCGACCCCCTGCCGGGCTCCTGCGGCATCAACGGCGCGGCCTGCGTCAACTGCAACCCGGCCTACACCGACACCTGCAGCCCCAGCGGAACCTGCACCTGCGGCACAGCCCCGGCCTGCGACGTCGGCCAGCGCTGCGTGGGCGGCGCCTGCGTCTGCGACGCCACCAGCTGTCCCACTGGCTGCTGCAGCACCGACGGCACCTGCACCACCACCACCAGCCTCGCGGCCTGCGGGACCGGGGGCTCGACCTGCGTCGAGTGCAGCACGCTGAACGCCTCAGTCTGCTCGGGCGGCATCTGCAAGTGCGGGGCGATCGCGGCGTGCGGGTCGGGGAGGCAGTGCCTCGCCGGCGCGTGCTACTGCAACGCCACCGCCTGCGCCACCGGCTGCTGCTCCTCGAACTCCTGCATCATCGGGTCGGTCACCCAGTGCGGAACCGCCGGCGGGTCCTGCACCGCCTGCGACACCACCAAGGCGGACCGCTGCACCGGCGGCGCGTGCAAGTGCGGCACCTCCAACCCCTGCGCCAGCCCGCTGGTGTGCAGCGGGGGGAAGTGCCTGTGCCCCGCCGGCACCTACCTGTGCGGCAAGAACTGCGTCTCCAACTGTTCGACCTGCGTGGGCCTCACCCATCCCTGCGCGGCGAGCCGCACCTGCGTCTCCAGCTGCGCCAACTGCCCGAACTCCTTCTCCTGCGCTTCGACTGGGGCGTGCCTGGCAGACTGCACCACCTGTCCCAGCACCTTCGCCTGCCCGGCCACCCGCGCTTGCGTCGCGACCTGCACCGGGTGCGGGACCAAGCCCGCCTACCCTTATGGCTGCCCAAGCTCCCGCGGACCGATCTGCGTCGAAGGATGCCTCAGTGACTGCAACGGGTTTCCGCACGTCTGCCAGCACCAGAGCGTGGGGCCGTTGTGCATCGAGGTCTGCCGCGGGCAAACCTTCTGCACGATCTGCAAGTAGCGGAGGGCAAGTTCGAGGCTGGTCGGGCCGAATCGCGGCTCCGGCCGGCGACCTTCCACCAGGTCAACGCGCCTCCGCCCTCGGGGTCCGCCTTCCCCCGAGCGCGTGCGCGGTGTACAGCGCCAGCCCCGCCCAGATGAGCCCAAAGGCCAGGCCATACCCGGCGCCGAAGGGCTCGCGGTAGAGGAACACGCCCGCCAAGAGCTGACAGGTCGGCGAGACGTACGTAACCGCTGCACGAACGCCGTCTTCCGCTCGACGTGACCGCGCTGCACATTGC
>CAZAIE010000477.1:0-6085 GCA_964485035.1 uncultured Myxococcaceae bacterium
CAGGTACCGGGCGCGGGTCAGATCGTCGCGGAGGTACGGCGCGACGTCCGCCGGCTTCTCGCGCAGCACCTGGGCGAGCGAACCGAAGGCCTTGCGCAGCTCTGCGAGCGTCACCGGGCCAATGCCCTCCACGCTGAAGAGGGCCAAGGTCGCCCGCTCCTCGGCGGTGTAGGGGCCGGGGTCCGAGGGTTCACTCACCCCGCGGGTGAAGCGCGCGGGTCGCTCGTCCTGCCGCCTGGCAGCTCGCGCCTTCGTCCGCTTCGCAACCGCTCTCGCCATGGTGCCTCTGGCCCCACTCGTTCGTCCCACTCGTTCGTCGGGCCGGTCCTGGAAAGGCGGGCTGTATAGGGGCTTGATTGCAGAAACGTCAAGCACGCCGTCGGTCGGACCGCTGCCCGGCGTTCTACCCCGAGCCCCGGACACCGGAGTCACAACCAACTGGAATCACATGTGTTTATGACCCAAAAGGAAGCAGGCCCCCAGAACCCGCCGGGAGCCTGCTTCGGTGTTGAGGGTCTTGGACGGTCGGCCCGGCTCAGCTCCTTCTGCGTCGAATCGGCACCAGCACCGGCTCAGGAACCGGTGCGGCCACACGCTCGAGCAGGCGCTCCCAACTGGTCCTGAACGCCTTTGCGGTCGCCATCGCCAGCAGCACCAGGGAGCCTCCGGGCACCACCACCAGGAACAGCACGAAGAGGATTCTCCAAGTCGTCATGTCTGCTCTCCATCGCCACCCAACCGACATCGAGGCCTTGCACCAGCCGTGCCGCCTTCCCGAGAGCATCGTTGATCAAGTAAAAACCGGCACTTGACTCATCTCGAGTGAGGCGCATCACCTCGGACCGCTCCCAGAGTGGGCAACGCTGCCACACCTGCCGTGGAGGATCCGGCCTATCGGATGCGCCCTGGGCTACTTCGATGCGGGCGGGCCGTCCAGCCGCGCCAGCACACGCTCGTGCACCAGCGAGAACACCGCCAGCAGCATCCCGGCCACGGGCACCGCGAAGAGGGCACCCACGAAGCCGAAGGTCACCTCGCCTGCGAGCAGCGCGAAGGCGATCACCACCGGGTGGATCTTGGCGTGCGCCCCCATGATCTTCGGGTTGAGCAGGTAGGCCTCCAGCGCGTGGATCCCGATGATCCACAGCAGGATGCCCACCCCGGTCTTCAGGCCGTGCGTGAGGCCGATGGCGACGATGGGGATGCTGGAGAGGATGGTCCCGAAGATGGGGATGGCCGAGAGCACCGTGGCCAGCATCGAAAGCACGAAGACGAAGGGCACGCGCAGGATGATGAGGCCCACGGCGGTGAGCGCCCCGTTGACGAGGCAGATCATCGCCTGTCCGCGCACCACCCCGGCGAGCTTCTCGTCCATGCGCCGGAGCAGCTCGCCGAAGTCGTCCCGCAGACTGGCAGGCACCAGGGAGCGCAGGAAGCCCCCCAGCCGTTGCCAGTCGATGAGCATGAACGCCGCGACCATGAGGACGAAGAAGAACCGGAAGACGAACTCGAGCACCCCCGCGACGACCTTCTGGAGTGCGCCCACGGCCTGGAAGAAGTGGGTCTGCACCACGGCGCTCAGGTGCTCCAACCCCTGCCGGAGCGAGCGCTCCAGGTCCAGCGACAGGCCGTAGCCGGAGCGGGCGTCGGCGTCGGCGGCTGAGAGGTCCACGGGGATGTCGTGGGTGAACAGCCAGCCTTCGATGGCCGAGGAGATCTCGGCGATGCGCTCAGGGGTCAACGAGCTGAAGAACTGCCGCCCCTTCCGCGAGAGCTGGCCCAGCTCGGCGAAGAGCCCGGGGAGCACGGCGCGGCTGAACCCGTACAGCAGGCCGAAGAAGAGAACGTACAGGCCGATCACCGCCACCCACCGCGGCACCGCGCGCCCCCTCACCTTCAGGCGGGACAGCCGGCTCACCAAGGGCTCGAGCAGATACGCGATGAGGAAAGCCACCGCGAACGGGAGCAGCACGTCTCGGAAGACCACCAGCACCGCTGCGAGAGCGAACCAGAGGAGGGCGAGGAGGAGGCGGGCGCGACGCACTGGGTCCATGGCGGTGGGAGTCATAGCCCAAAACGCCCGGACACCGCCGGCTCTTCCCGTCCAAGCCGTCCAAGCCCGGGAAAACGCGGGGTTTGCCGGCTCCTGCCGCCTCTGATAGAGAGGGCCGTCCCCTTCTGCGGCAGGCTCCGATGCACCGGTGCGTCCCTCCCCTCGCAGCGCTCCTGGCCGCGGCCTCCTCCGGCTGCGCGAGCCCGGTCGGGCCCTCCCCCGCGGACGCCGGCACTCCCAGCAAGCTGCTCGGGCGCTCGTGCAGCGTCGACGGGGAGTGCGGTGGGCTGCGCTGCGACGCCGTGCGCCGGCAGTGCGTCTGCGGCTCCGACTTCGACTGCCTCGAGGTGCACCCCGAGGGAGACCTGCCGTTCTGCGACAACTACACCGGACGCTGCGTGTCCCGCGTTGCCGGGTGCATGGCCGACGCGGACTGCGCGGCCACCTCCTTCTGCGACCAGCAGACCCGCGCCTGCCGCCCGCGTCGGGCCTTCTGCGAGGAGTGCGCGAGCGACCCCGAGTGCGGCACCGACGCCGACCACTGCCTCGCCGACACCGCGCTCCAGCGCTCGTTCTGCGGCCTGGGCTGCGGCCGCGACGCCGACTGCCCGGAGGGCGCGACCTGCCAGACCTTCTCCTCTGGACGCCGCCAGTGCTGGCCCAAGGCAGGGACCAACTGCCGCGTCTTCGCGGGCTGCACGCCCGACTCGAGGGCGGCCTGCAGCACCGCCAGCGACTGCGCCGACGACCAGACCTGCGACGCCGGGTCAGGGGTCTGCGTCGCGCGGGTGCGGGTCTGCCCCTTCGGACAGCTCTGCGACCCGCTCCGCCGGGTCTGCGTGGACCGGTGCCTCACCGACTCCGACTGCCTGCCGCTGGGCCCCACGATGCGCTGCGTGGGGCAGACCTGCGAGCCGGCCGGAGGATGCGCCGCCACGACCTCGGACCCCACCGGCGACAAGGGCTGCCCTGCCAACCGGGTCTGCTCCTTCGCCCCCGGCGTCACCGTCGGGACCTGCGTCCCCTTCTGCGGCACGGACCAGGACTGCCCACCGGGCGCCGTCTGCGTCGGGACCGCCGACCAGAGACGCAAATGCCAGATCGGGTGCCGCATCCACTCCGACTGCCCGATGGACCGCACCTGCGTGAAGGCGGGGGGGAGCACCGTGGGTATCTGCCAGGGGAAGTCGGGGGTGACCTGCCAGTCCGAGCTGGCCTGCGGCACCTGCCAGCTCTGCGACCTCACCTCGCACACCTGCGTCGCGCAAAGCCGGGCCTCGGACGGGTACTGCCGGGCCTGCGGCACTGACTCCGAGTGCGGCGCCGGCCACTGCCTCACGCTCGCGGCCGGGCTCACCCGCTGCGGCCAGCCCTGCCCTCCCACCGGCTGTCCCCGGGGGTTCGCCTGCAGCGAGATCTGCGTGGGGGGCTACCAGGGGTTCGAGTGCTCCGGGGCCCTCTTCGCCGAGTGCGTCCCGACCGACCTGAGCTGTTCCGCCCTGACCGAGGAGAAGTGCGCCCCGTGAGAACCGCCTCCCGCTCCCCGTTCCTCCTGCTCTGCCTGCTCCTCTGCCTGCTCGTCGCCGCCTGCAGCGAGCCGCCCCCCGTGACCCCTGCTGGCCTGGACGCAGCTGTGTCCCGCGAACTGGCCTGCGCCGACCAGCTGGACGACGACCAGGACGGGAAGACCGACTGCGACGACTCTGACTGCTCGCACTACGCCGACTGCCCGCTGCCTTGCTACAAGCAGAACGAGTGCGGCGACGTGGTCAACAACTTCACTGCCTTGGTCTGCCTTGACGGGAAATGCGTCGCTCCCGGAGAGCACACCCTCAAGGAAGCGCCGGTCACGGCCGAGGTCTTCTTCGATCTGGTCTTCAAGGCGACTCTCACAGGGAGCCTTCGCCCCAAGGTCGCGGTGCTCCGGTTCGTCTTTCCGACCAAGGCAGACGGGACACCGACCTCGTGTGCCGAGCTCATCGCTCTGGGCAACTGCAAGGACTCGAGCACCCGCTCGACCATCGATCGCTCTGGGGACCTGAACCAAGTCTTCCGCAACATCTACACTCTGGACTTCACCACCTGCGCGACCGAGTGCACCTTCAGGGACATGGTCGCCACGGTGCCGAAGGGCGAGGACTTCATCCTGTACGGCGAGGCGTGGTACGGGCCCCGCGATCCAGAGGACAAGAACAACCCCAGCGGCGTCTGCGCCGCGAAGGTCTGCGTCGAAGCCCAGTCGGTCTCGGCCTCTGGCGCCCACTACCGCCTCACCTTCCAGTAGCCTGCCTTGCGTCTCGCTTCCCTCTGCACGCTGCTGGCGCTGACTCTGGCCGTCCCCGTCCAGGCCGAGCCCCTCGACGTCTCGAGCGACGAGGACTGGTCTGGCGCGCACGAGCGGAAGAGGCGCCGGTACTACGGCCGCGCCGAGCGTGAGTTCGAGGCCGCCGTGCTCGACCGGGAGGTGGAGCAGGCCTCCTTCGACCGCGAGCAGGTGGAGTTCGGCCGCGACCGCCGACAGCTCGCGAGGACCCTGCGAGCCAGGCGGGACGCACTCGAGGCGAAGCAGGAGGAAGAGGCGCGGCGGACCGCCCTGGTCTCCGACGGGACGACCGACGCGGAGCTGAAGAGACTGGAGGGGCGTGTCCGCGAGGCCCTCGACGCGCCCGGGACGCCGGAAGAGGAGCAGCCCCAGGCCGAGCCCGAAAAGGCCCCGACGCTGGAGGACCAGCGCCAGGCCGCAAAGGCCGTCGAGGCACGGGCCCGAGAGGAAGCCGAGCAGCGGGCCCTCGAGGAGGCTGCGGAGAGGACGCTGAAGGCCGCTGAGTCCCGGGAGCAGCGGGCGCGCCAGGAGGCCGCGCGCAAGCTCGGCGGCAAGCTCGACTCCGCGGGCCAATTCGTCGACCCGGACTTGGCCCACCCCTGACCCGGCGTTGACGCTCCGCCGGACGCGGGCTAAGTTTTTCGGGCTGTTTTCTTCCGAATTCCGCCTGCTTGGCCGACCCGGCTCACCTGGGGAGGACGAGCGGCTCGGGAAAGCGGGGCAACGTGGCCGTTCGAAGGCAGCCGATCCCGTTTGGCAAGTACTTCCTGCTCGATCGCATCAACATCGGCGGCATGGCTGAGGTCTGGCGCGCCAAGACCTTCGGTGAGCAGGGGTTCGAGAAGCTCGTCGCGATCAAGCGCATCCTCCCCAACATCGCGGAGGACGACGAGTTCATCACGATGTTCATCGACGAGGCAAAGATCACCGTCCAGCTGACGCACGCCAACGTCGCGCAGGTGTTCGACCTCGGGAAGATCGGCGAGAGCTACTTCATTGCCATGGAGTACGTCGCCGGCAAGGACCTGCGGGCCATCTTCGACCGGTGCCGGAAGAAGGCGGAGCCGGCTCCGATCCCCATGGTCTGCTACATGATCTCGAAAATGTGCGAGGGGCTCGACTACGCCCACCGCAAGAAGGACACCTCGAGCAGGGACCTGAACATCGTCCACCGCGACGTCTCCCCGCAGAACTGCCTCGTCAGCTTCGAGGGCGAGATCAAGGTCATCGACTTCGGCATCGCCAAGGCTGCCAACAAGGCCACCAAGACGCAGGCGGGCATCCTCAAGGGGAAGTTCGGGTACATGAGCCCGGAGCAGGTCCGCGGCCTCCCCCTCGACCAGCGCTCCGACGTGTTCGCGGCCGGCGTGGTGCTCTACGAGATGCTCACCGGCGAGCGGCTGTTCATCGGCGACAGCGACTTCTCGGTGCTCGAGAAGGTGCGTCAGGTCGACATCCTCCCGCCCACCAAATACAACCGGCGCATCCCCGAAGGCCTGGAGAAGATCGTCCTCAAGGCGCTGACCAAGGACCCCGAGGAGCGCTTCACCTACGCGAGCGACCTCGCCGACGCCCTGCAGCGCTTCCTCATCATCAACGACACCATCTTCAGCCGGAAGGACCTGGCCCAGTACATGAAGTCCACGTTCGCCGAGGACGTGGAGAAGGAGAAGGTGCGCCAGGCCGAGTACGCAGAGATCAAGCTACCC
>CAZAIE010000478.1:0-6079 GCA_964485035.1 uncultured Myxococcaceae bacterium
AGCCGAAGGCGCCGCCGAAGCCGACCAAGAAGGACCCGTTCGCCTTCGAGGGGGAGACCCCCAACTTCTCGCTGCCGCCCATCACCCTGCTCGAGGAGGCCCACGCCAAGAAGCGGGTCCTCGACAAGGACGCGTTCTTCGCCACCGCCGAGAAGCTGCGCGAGAAGCTCGCCTCCTTCGGCATCGACGGCGCGGTGAAGGAGATCCGCCCGGGGCCGGTGGTCACGATGTACGAGTTCGAGCCCGCCCCCGGCATCAAGATCTCCAAGATCGCGAGCCTGGCGGACGACCTGGCCATGGCCATGGAGGCGCTCAAGGTCCGCATCGTGGCGCCCATCCCCGGCAAGGGCGTGGTGGGCATCGAGGTGCCGAACAAGGAGCGCGAGACCGTCTTCTTCCGGGAGATCGTCGAGCAGGACCTGTTCACCAAGTCGCAGAGCAAGCTCGCGATGGCCATCGGCAAGAACATCGAGGGCATGCCCTACGTCACCGACCTCGCGAAGATGCCCCACCTGCTCATCGCCGGCACCACCGGCTCGGGCAAGTCGGTGAGCGTCAACGCGATGATCATGTCGGTCCTCTTCAAGGCCACGCCGGAAGAGGTGCGGATGATCATGGTCGACCCCAAGGTCACCGAGCTCTCCATCTACGAGGGCATCCCGCACCTGTTGCTCCCGGTGGTGACCGACGCCCGCAAGGCGGCGATGGCGCTGCGCTGGGCGGTGGAGGAGATGGAGCGCCGCTACCACCTGCTCGCCGACGCCGGCGTGCGCAACATCGCCGGCTACAACAAGTGGGTCGAGCACCAGCAGGGCCAGGCGCCCGCCCCGGCGCCGAAGCCGGTGGAGGCCGCGACCGAGTCCGGCCGCAAGCTGCGCATCATCGACGTGGCCGAGGGCGAGTCCGAGGAGGACGCGCTGGCCCGTGTCGAGGGCGATGGCTCGGGCGCTCCGGGCGTGGCCGCACCGAACCTGGACGACGAGCCCGAGACGGTGGAGGCGAAGACTGCCGAGCCCGCCGCCGCGGAGCCTGCCGAGGCGCCGGAGGAGAAGGAGCAGCCGAAGAAGCTGCCGTACATCATGATCGTCATCGACGAGGTGGCGGACCTGATGATGGTCGCCGCCCGCGAGGTGGAGACCTACGTGGCCCGCCTGGCGCAGATGGCCCGCGCCGCCGGCATCCACCTCATGGTCGCCACCCAGCGCCCCTCGACCGACGTCATCACCGGCGTGATCAAGGCAAACTTCCCCTCGCGCTGCAGCTTCCAGCTGCGCAGCAAGCCCGACTCCATGACCATCCTCGGGACCATCGGCGCCGAGGCGCTCCTGGGCATGGGCGACATGCTCATCCTCCCGCCCACCAGCGCGCACCTCGAGCGCGTGCACGGCGCCTACGTCTCGGACAACGAGATCGTCCGGGTGGTCGAGCACCTCAAGGCGCAGGGCAAGCCGGTCTACGACGAGTCCATCCTCAAGCCGCGCGACGAGGACGCGGAGGACGGCGACGGCGGCGGCCAGGAGGAGTTCGCCGACGACATGTACGACCAGTGCCTGGCCCTGGTGAGCGAGATGCGGCAGGTCTCGGTCTCCATGCTCCAACGCAAGCTGCGGCTGGGCTACAACCGCGCCGCGCGCATCATCGAGCGCATGGAGCGCGAGGGAGTGGTCGGGCCGGCGAACGGGTCCAAGCCGCGCGAGGTGCTCGTCCGCCCCGTGGGCGAGATGCACCGCGAGGTGAACCTCTGACCTGACGGGGCCGGGGGCCTTTCTCCGGTCCTGCTACTCCAGGGGGCGTTTGGTGTCGGAGCCGAACGCGGCACCGCTCCGCCAGCGCCTATCGAGCAGTACCGCCCTTCGAGTACAGCAGGATGATCTGCCGCTTCCTCTCGCCGCTCGGAAGTCGATACGTCACGCGGACTTCATCCCCTGCGGAGCGACGCGCGAGTTCAGAGCGAATGTCAGCACCGGTCCGAATCTCGGTTCCTCCGAGAACCTCGAGGACCATTCCCTCGGTGAGGTTGGCTCGGTGAGCGCTGCTCCCCTCCCGAACGACCGTGAGTAGCAGCCCATCCTGGGTCGGATTGCCATTGACCCCAAAGAAGGGAGCGCCAGCCATCACACAACGCTCGCCCTTGAAGTCGACGTGCACGACGCTGTCCCCCTCAACCTCCAGGAGGTTTCGACAAAGGCGCCTTCCCGCCGGGTCGATTGTCCCAACCAGTCGCCCGTGCGCTCCCCCGGACGTACCAGCAAACCAGGCATTCGCATCGATGCGCGTCACCTTCGTCGTCTCTTCGTATACATAGACGACGGTGCCGTCTGGGTTAGCAAAGGTGCTGTCGGGTGGCCCCCACTGCCGAACCAACTCTGTCGCCGACTTCCCAATCCAGCTCTCCAAGATTTCCCGCCGGTAGGCAGTAGAGAGCTTCCCCTTCCTGAGCGCACATCCTTGGAGGAGACCCGCGCAGACAATAACGAGGAGAAGAACGGGCTTCGCTTGCATTCACGCTCCAATCCAGATGCCACAAGGGCGATTGAGCGAGCGGCACCTGCCTCAGTGCGCGGCGCGGCCCCGCCCGGTCAGGTCGAAGCTGAAGCAGAGCCCGCCCACCAGCATCAGCCCGGTGCGGAAGGCGTGGTGGGTGTAGGCGCCCACGCTCAGGAAGGGCTGGGTCTGCGCGTCGTCGGTGGGCCAGCGGTCCACCACCGCGGTCAAGAGCAGCGAGAGGACGTTCGCGGTGTACCCGGACGCGGGCACGTAGGTCAGGTCGTCGTAGAGCCCGGCCCGTAGCAGCCAGCGCGGCGTCGCCTGGTAGCCCACGAGCAGCATCGCGGAGTTCTTGACGATCCAGTCGCTCCGGGCGGTCACCACGTCGCGGCGCACGTTGTAGTAGTAGGCCCCCTGCCCCACCGCCCAGTACTCCGCGGTCATCGAGTCCACCGCCGCCAGCGTGACGCCGGTCGCGAGCGGCAGCTCGAACTGGAGCTTCGCGCCCAGGTTCGCGTTGACGCCGTCGGCGCTCACGCCCTCGTCGGCCGGGAGGATCTCGAAGGGCGCCTCGTGGCTCGCGAGCGGGTAGTACGACGCGGCGTCGAGTCCGATGGGCCAGTAGCCCACCCACGTCGCCTCGGCCCGCAGCTCGAGGACCGAGAGCGGCATCAGCGACGCGAAGACCCCGGTGTTGGTGTAGACGGGCGCGGTGTTGCTGACGAGGCCGACCTGGACGTTGGTGAGATCGAAGAGCACGCCGGGCCGCCGGATCAGCGGCTCGCACTGGGACACCTGGAGCTGGTTCTCCCCGCCGATGGGGTTCATCTGGCCGATGACCGCCTCGGACAGCAGCCACTTGGCGCGCCCCTCGCCCATGCAGTTCTTCCCGGTGAGCTCGTCGGCCCGGGCGCTGGCGGAGAAGATGGAGAGGAAGAGGGCACCGACCAGGACCAGCACGCACGGGCGCAGGGGCATGCCCCAGTGTCGGCTGGTTCCGCTGGCCGCGGCAACCCGGGCAGCGCGCGCCCGTCGAAAACGCTACCGTTGCGCGACATGCTCGCTCCCCTGACCGACCCGCCGAGCCTCCCCACGCGCATCCTCCACAAGATCCTCGGCGGCGCCCTCACCGGCGCGCTGGTGAGCAGCCTGCTCGTCGGCAACCTCGTCCAGGCCTCGACCCTGGTGCTGCGCCCCTTCTCCCGGCGCGCCTTCCGCAAGGCCAACCGCGAGTTGGCGGGCGGCTGGTGGACCTGGCTCGCGCGGTCCACCGAGGTGCTCTACGGCGGCAGCATCGTGGTCACCGGCGACGCCGTCCCCGACCAGGAGAACGCGCTGGTCCTGGTCAACCACCAGTCCATGAGCGACGTCCCCGCGGTGCTCTCCTATGCGCGCGAGCGGCGCTGCGTCGGCGACCTCAAGTGGTTCGCCAAGAACTCGCTGCGCTACGTCCCCGCAGTGGGCTGGGGCCTCGCCTTCCTGGACTGCCCGTTCCTGAAGCGCGACTGGGCCCGCGACCAGGCGTCGATTGAGGGGACCTTCGCCACGCTGGTGAGGGACCGCGTCCCGATGTGGATGGTGGTCTTCCCCGAGGGCACGCGCACGACCGCCCAGAAGCTCGAGGCCAGCCAGCGCTGGGCAGCCGAGCAGGGCCTGCCGCGCCTCGAGCATGTGCTCGCCCCGAGGACCAAGGGCTTCACCGCCTCGGTGATGGGGCTGCGCTCGCACATCACCGCGGTCTACGACGTCAGCCTCGGGTACGAGGGCGGGGTGCCCTCGCTCTGGCAGCACATGCAGGGCTACGCGAAGCGGCGCCACGTCCACGTGCGCCGCTTCCCCATCGCCTCGCTCCCCGCCGACGAGGCGGGGCTCTCGAGGTGGCTCTGGGACCGGTTCGTGGAGAAGGACGCGCTGCTGGACGGCTTCTACAAGACCGGCCGCTTCGGCTGATCAGTGCCGCAGCGGCTTGAGCCAGGGCACGTTGTCGCGCAGCTTCTCGCCCCAGAGCTCGCGCTTCTTCGCGTACTTCTCCAGGACGTCCTTGGGCAGGTGGTGCTCCGGCCCGAACTCGACGACCGGCTTGCCGTCCGCGAGCACTGCCTTGCCGTTGGCGTCGCGCTTGATCGTGTACTGGATGAAGCCGTTCTTCGGGTCCGCCTTGTCCTTGTCGAACTCGCCGAGCAGGTCCGTCGCCAGCTCCTTCGACTTCACCACCGCGCCGACCTCGCTGTTCACGTACCCGGAGAGCAGGTCGAGGTTGTAGGTGGAGATGAGCGCGTCCTCGCCGTCGACGACCGCGGACTTGGTGTGGAACTTCCGGTCGCCGGTGGCGACGTAGATGTTCGCGGTCGGGCAGCGCTGCAGGATGGTGGGCCAGTCCTCGAGGAAGAAGGCCTGGGTCACGTCGCTGTCGGTCGAGAGCGGGCTGTTGGTGAGGATGTCGATCTGCACGCCGCGGGCGCTCGCGCGCTCGAGGCCCTGCATCATGTCCTCGGTGAGCACCACGTACGGGTTCTCGATGACGATGCGCTTCTTGGCGCCGTCCACCAACGCCATCAGCGCGGGAGCCATGCCGTTGACCCGGCCAGCGGCCGCCGAGGTCTGGTCGATGATCTTCGCCTCGGTGGCGCGCTCCGGGAGGAGGGTGGTCTTGGCGCTGCCGCGGGCCTCCAGGTGGCCGACCAGCTGGTTGGCGAGGCCGCGCAGCATCTCGACCTCGTCCTCCTTGGGCTCGCGGCGCAGCTTCGCGGGGAGGTCGCCGGGCAGGCGCTGCAGGGCGCGCTCGAGGAGGCCGTCGGCCAGCTTCTGGCGCGCGGCCGGGTCGGCCCGGAGGTTCGTCTTCTCGGCGTCGCTGAGCTTGGGGTCGTTGAGCCACAGGTCCATCAGCTCGTAGGCGCCCAGGAGCTCCACGTCCTTCTTGTCCCAGTTCCCGAAGAGCTCCTTGCCCACCTTCTGGGCCGCGCCGCTGCCGACCTCGGCGTCGAACGCCGCGGTGAGCCCGCCCGCCACGCCGGTGCCCTCGAGCTTCACGTCCATGTCGCGCCAGGCGCCGGCGAGGTCGCGCGGGTCGGCGAAGTAGTCCTTGGAGATGTTGCGCCCGCCGGTGATGCCCTCCTTGCCGTCGGCCACGAGGATCTTGTCGTGGTTCGAGGAGAGGGCCGCGTACCCGCCGCCCAGGAACTCGAAGGGGCGCTTCCAGAGGGGGTTGTAGACGTAGCTCTCGGCGCCGTGCTCGACCAGCTCCTGGAGGTAGTCCTTCCCGCGACCAGCCATGGTGAAGCCGGTCTCGCCCTTGGGGTCAGCCATCGAGTCGGTCATCACCCGGACCTGCACGCCCTCGAGCTGCTTCTTGAGGAGGCCGCCGAGGAAGGCGTACCCGAAGGCGTCCTTCTCGAGGATGAAGTAGCTGGCGTCGATGGTCTTGGTGGCACCCTTGAGCATGTCCCAGCGCGCATTCCAGGAGTCGAGCCCGTTGGAGAGGACCCGGGCCTCGGTGGGGCCGCCAGGCGCGGGGATCGAGTCGAACGCCGCGGCAAGGGTGCCGGGGGCCGCCGCGGGTCCGCGGCCGCTCAGGTCGATCGGGGAGGAGCCG
>CAZAIE010000479.1:0-6069 GCA_964485035.1 uncultured Myxococcaceae bacterium
TTGGCCATCCGATTCTCCTCAATTCGGTGTCCAAGAAAACCGGGTGCGGATCAGGGTCTGCTCAAGCACCTGCTCAATCTGGTGCTCTATCTCTGCAGCCAGGAGCCCGACCTGACGCGACGGGCGCCTCCGTCACCGCTCTCGTACCGCAAGCCCGTGCTTCGCCCGCCCCAGCAGCCGACCCTGTGGCCCGTCGGCCTTCGGATCGGGGCTGCGCTCCGGGCCGCACGGCCATCGCGCAGCTTGGAGGCACCGGAACCGACCGGTCGAACCGTGCGCGCCCACATCCGGCGCGCTCATTGGCACTGCTACTGGACTGGAGCACGGACCGCGGAACGGCCGGGCGAGAAGCTCGAGCTCAGATGGATTCCGCCGGTTGTGGTCGGCATTGGCCAGGCCGTGCCGACCGTCCACCCCATCGCAGCGTGACCGGGCGCGACTATTGGCCCCGTCGCGCGCACGGTTGGCCACCGTGGGACCGTTGCGGCGCCTGGGGGCGCCACCCCGCCACGGGTCTTCGCGCCACGCGCGATCCCGACGATGACCGAACGAAGAGGCTTCTAGGGCTCGCTCTACGCAACCGACAGCCGGCACATCGGTTTCGGCTTCGTCCCCCCGTGTGCTACCTACCCGCGAAGATTCGTGTTCGCCAAGACTGGCGCACCCGGGACCGCAAGCTCGTCCCACCGCTTCCGCTGCTCCGCCCACACCGGCGCCTGGCACACGTAGCGAAGCTCGCGTAGGTGGATAGGGTCGTGCCCGCGCCAGACGGACGGAAGGAAGAGAAGGGCCTCCTGGATGTCCGGCGCCAGCAGCAGGAGGTCCATGATCTGGGTGATCCGGGCAGGCGTCACGCGCCCGAGCCGCGCGAGGTCGGCCATCGACTCGACGGTGCCCTCGTCGAGCATCCGCTGGAACTTGTGGGCCAGGGCGACGAGGCGGGCGATGCGCGGGATGTGCCCAGACCGGGAGCCCTGGCCCGCCCCAGGCTTCTTTGGGGCCTTGGTCGGGAGGGAGTAGCGGATGGTGATCGTGCCGTCGCTCATGGGGCCTCCGTGGCGCCGTCGTTGGCAGCGGCCCGGTGCGCGGGCAGGACCGTGGCGATATCAGCTGCGAGCGCGGCGATGCCCGCTGGCCGGATCGCGAGCTCAACGCCCTTGGTCGTGCCGTCGTAGATGACCGACTCGAGGAGCATCTGGAGCACGCTCGCCTGCTCGCGCGGCACCAGGCCCTCCCAGGTCGGGTCGAAGAGCGAGAGCGCGTTGGCCACGGCCTCGGGGCTGACGGGCTTCTTGCCAAGCGCAGCGAGGGCTGCGTCGATCTCGGGCAGCCGCTTCTCGACTTGCTGAATGCGCTGCTGAACCTCACCGAGCCGCTCGAGGATGACGCGGTTGCCCGCGCCGGCCTGGTCGCCGAGGGTGGACACCAGCTGCTTCGACTCGGCCTGGGAAGCTGCGAGTTGGCGCAGCAGGCGCTCCTTCTCGGCCGCGAGAGCGGGCGTCTCGGTCCTTCGGCTCTCCTCCACCGCCTCCGCCGTGTCGCGGACCAGCGCGGCGTCGCGGCCCATCGCGCGGATCTGGTCCACCACCGACTTCTCGAGGACCGGTGCCGAAACATGGCGTACCGGGCAGGACTTGGCCCCCCGCGCGGCCACCTCCGAGCAGACGTAATAGCGGTAGGCCTTCCCGCGCGGAGCGGTCACCGTGGAGACCATCGTCGATTCGCACTTGGCGCAACGGACGAGGCCCCGCAGGAGGAACCCGTGGACGTTGCGGATGTTCGTGACGTCGCGGCGCGCCTCGCCGAGCAGCGCGCCGACCTGCGCGAAGGTCTCGGGGTCGATGATGGCCTCGTGCTCGCCGTGGAAGACCTCGCCCTTGAACTCCACCTGTCCGATGTAGGTGACGCTGGTGAGGATCTTGCGCAGCGCCCACTTCCCCCAGAGCCCGCCCTCGCGCCGGCGCCCCTTCTTGCTTGTCCACGCCTTGGTGCGCCAGCCTCGGCCGTTGAGGGTCTCCACGACCCGGAGGAGCGAGCGCTCCTTAAGGTAGAGCGCGAAGATGGCGCGAATCTGCTCGGCCTCAGCGGGGTTGATGACCAGCCTGCGAGGCCCCGAGGTCGCGACGTCGTAGCCGAGCGGAGCCGTGCCCCCGAGCCACTTCCCCTTTCGGCGCGCTGCGCCCATCTTGTCGCGGGTACGTTCCGCGATCATTTCCCTCTCAAATTGAGCGAAACTGAGTAGGACGTTGAGTATGAGTCTCCCGAGGGACGTGGCCGTGTTGAACTGCTGCGTCACCGCGACGAAGGAGATAGCGCGCTTGTCGAACGCCTCGATGAGCCGGGCGAAGTCGAGCAGGCTGCGCGAGAGGCGATCGACCTTGTAGACCACGACCACGTCGATCTTCGAGGCCTCGATGTCGGCGAGCAGCCGCTGGAGTGCCGGGCGCTCCATGTTCGCGCCGCTGAAGCCGCCATCGTCGTAGTGCTCCGGCAGGCATTCCCAGCCGAGGTGCTTCTGGCTCTTGATGTAGGCCTCTCCGGACTCGCGTTGCGCGTCCAGGCTGTTGAACTCCTGCTCGAGGCCCTCCTCGGTAGACTTGCGCGTGTAGATGGCGCAGCGCAGCGGCGCGGGCGCCTTGGCAGCCTTCGCGTTCATCAGCGCCCGCCCCCTTCAGCGATCGCGAAGAAGAGGAACCCGTTCCAGCGGGTCCCGGTGATCTCGCGGGCGACCGCCGACAGGGACGAGAAGCGGCGGCCCGCGTACTCGAAGGCGTCTGCGAGGACGAGGACCTCGTGCTCCTTGCCGTTGTACTCCCGCTTCAGCTTGGAGCCCGGAGCGGGTAGGCGTGGGTCGCGCTTCAGCGGCTGGTCGGGGAGCGGCTGGAAGTCCTTCGGCGGCTTGACCCGGAGGTCGGTGTCGCGGGCCAGCTCCTCGGCGCGCTTCTTCGCCCGGTCCGAGATGCCGCCCTCGGCCAGCTCCTGGATGCGGAAGGCGATCCGCTTCCAGAGATAGTCCTTGTTGCGGCTGCGCGGTTCATCGCCGAAGACCTCGGCGTAACGCTCGCGCAGATCCCCCACCGTCATCGTCTGCAGCCTGGCCACCTGCCTCACGAAGCTCTCTGCCATGTGCGAAGCCTCCTTCTCTCGCGGGGTTCGTGCGTGAACCCGGTCGCATGACGGCTCTGGTGGCGGGCACAGGCAACTCAACGGTCGCGGCTCGGAGGCGCGCCTGCATCTGAGGTGGGTACGGCGCGGGAGCGTTTCGCCGGCCGGGGCGGATCCACGGGCAACGGGAGACCCTCGAGGTAGCGGCGCACGCCGCGCGCGAGGATCTCAGCGATCGCGCGCCGGCGCTCCTCGGGGGTCATGTCGTCGATTCGGGACCTGTACTTCCGGGTTGGCGTGGATTCCGGGATGGCCATGGGCGCCTCCTGCCGCCACTAAGGCCAGCGACCAGTCCCCAGGGGACATTTCTCCTATGAAGGAACGCGTACGGCCGGGCCGCTCTCGCCAGCCGTCAGCGGCGTGGACGCGAACGACAGCTGCCTTGTGAATGAGATCATCGAGCGATAGCCTCTCAGCACTCGAGGTCTGGGGCCACCAGCCGCGGGAGCTGGGCCCTCACCCTCGGCGCTCCGCGGCAGCGCATTCAAGTCCCGGCACGACCAGCTGCGGAGAAGCACCGCCATGGCGAACTACAACGTCCTGACGCCTTCGGAAGCGGAGATCGAGGACCTCATCGTCGCCGATTCTTCCGTGCTGGAGGAGGGCCTGGTCGTCGTCAAACGCCAGTTGCCGACGACAGACGGTGGCCAGATTGATCTCCTGATGCGAGACGCTGCTCATCGAGCCGTCGTCGCAGAGCTGAAGGCCGTCGAGGAAGATGCGGCCGTGCTCCAAGGACTCACGTACCTGGCATGGGTCCACGAGAACCTCCCGGCGCTTGCTCGCGAGTACCCGGGCGTCGAGCTGGCCGTGGATGCAGTGCCTCGACTACTGCTTGTCGCCCCATCGTTCAGCCTTACAACCCGCAAGGTAGTTCGCTACATCGAAGCACCGGTGTCGCTATTCCGCGTGAAGGTCATCGAGCACAAGGGTGAGCGTCTGCTCGTGACCGATCCAGACGAGATGGATGCACCTCCGCCTCCAGTCGCGTCAGCCGTGACTGGTGACGATTTCCGCGACTACATCGCCGACGATTCCGTGCGCTCCCTCTTCGACGAGGCGCGGAACACCATTCGCGGTCTCGCTCCAGACATGGTTGAGAACCCACGCCAGCAGTACCTAGCCCTTCGGCGCCAAGGCGCGAACGTGGCGATCTTCTGGACGCGCCGGAAGTTCTTCTACCTCGGGCACATGACGGCCGATGGCTGGCAGCCACCGGGCAAGGAGGTTCGTACGGCCGACGACTTGAAGCCGCTTCTGGAGTCCGTCCGCGAGTTCGTGACGGCGAAGCCTCGGCAATGAGCACCCGTCACCGCCCGGTACATGGCTCGTCCGCTGGAGGGCTTGAAGTGTCGATGGTCGCCTTCCCGAAGCTCGGGCGATAGCGATTGGCCGCCCGGGCGAGTTCAGCCCCGATCTGCTCGCGCAGGCTCTCCGGCTCGAGCACCTCGGCCTGGTCGCCGAAGCCCAGCACCCAGCTCTGCAGCTCCACTGTCCCCGCGACCTCCATCAGAAGCTCGATACCGCCCTCGACGTGCTTGATGCGCTGGGTCGGGTGCCACTGCCTCTGCTTGACGAAGCGAGCGACCTTCTCGTCGAAGAAGATGCGGACGGTGGCCGGCGGCCCGCCGATCAGGCCGAAGTTGCCCTCGGTCAGCTTCGACGGCTGGAAGTCGGCGGGGTACTCGAACTTTTCCCCGCGCTGCCACTCGACCTCCCGGAACCCGTCGAGGGAGAAGAGCCGCACGCTCTTGTGGTGGTGGCTGTACCCGGCGAGGTAGAGCCCCTTCTTGTAGACGAGCAAGGTGTACGGCTCGAGCACGAAGACGCGCCCG
Organism: uncultured Myxococcaceae bacterium; assembly: GCA_964485035.1. Classification (GTDB taxonomy): domain Bacteria; phylum Myxococcota; class Myxococcia; order Myxococcales; family UBA5297; genus CAZAIE01. The sequence continues at coordinate 5,001 of CAZAIE010000479.1, forward strand.
GACTTGGACACATTGCCGTGCGAGACGCGCAGGCGCTCCTCGCGCAGGAGCGCGGTGATGATGTCGTTCACGTGCTCGCTACGGCCCTGGTAGAGGTGCGGCGCCTCGTTCACGTCGAAGAACTTCCGGTCGAGGTTGTGCGCGGTCTTGAAGTCCTTCCGCTTGAGGGTGGCCTCGAGCTTCGCGAAGACGTCGTCGAGGTACTCCTTGAACCCGGTGCCCGTGAGGAAGTCGAAGACCCGCCGCGAGAGGAAGAGCGTCACCATCTGGCCGACGGTGAGCGTGATGGTCTCGTGCCGCGCGCTCGGCATCAGCCGCCAGACCTTCGTCTTGCCGTTGAGCTCCTCGTAGAGGGGCTCGCCGGCGAGCTCGAGCGCCCGAAGGTAGCGGATGGCGGTGCGCACGCTCACGCGCAGGCGCTCGGCGATGTCGTAGACGGAGACGCCGCCCGAGGTGTCGAGGAGCGTCTTCAGCTCGTGGAGGCGCCGCGCCGGTGAGTACCTCGGCGCCGGCTTCCGCCTCCTCTGCTTCGTCTTGGTCGCCACGTTCGGCATCGCTTTGGCCCCCGGCTGCCCGTCCCTCGGCCGACCACCCAAGCCGACGGATGCCAAAAGCATACGCCTTTCAGCTACTTGGGTCTCTGTCCGTCTTTGTCAGAGGTGCCCCTTACTCTGGTCCCATCACGCAGCACAAACCCGGAGGTAGCGATGGAAGCCAAGAGCGAGAAGATGCAAGCGGTGACGGCGGCGGTTGCGGCGATCGAGAAGCAGTTCGGCAAGGGCGCCATCATGTCGCTCGGCGAGGGGACGGCCTAGCCGGCGGTGGAGGTCATCTCCACGGGCTCCCTCGGCCTCGACGTGGCGCTCGGCGTCGGCGGCCTGCCCCGCGGCCGCATCGTCGAGGTGTACGGCCCGGAGTCCTCCGGCAAGACCACCCTGGCGCTCCACGTGGTGGCCGAGGCGCAGCGTGGGGGCGGCGTGTGCGCGTTCATCGACGCGGAGCACGCGCTCGACGTCGGCTACGCCCGGAAGCTGGGCGTGAAGACCGAGGACCTGCTGCTCTCCCAGCC
>CAZAIE010000480.1:0-6057 GCA_964485035.1 uncultured Myxococcaceae bacterium
CTCCGTCCCCGGGGCCTACCTGCCGCTCGGGACCCAGCTCGTCGTCGCGGCGGTGGGCCTCGTCCCGGCCGCGGCGCTCCTCGGTGCGCTCTTCCCCATCGCGGCGCGCGGCTCGGGCCTGCCGCTGCGGCGGGCCTACGCGTGGGAGTGCGTGGGGGGAGCCGGGGGCGGCGTCGTCTCCACGGCCCTGCTCTGGAGCGGGGCGCCGAACTGGCACGCGGCCCTGCTCTGCTCGGCGACGGCCGCCGCGACCGCGCTCTGGCCCCGGGAGACGCGGCCGCGCTGGGCCCTGCCGGTGGCCGGCCTCGTGGCGGTCGGCTGCGGGCTCTGCGCCGTCACCGGCGCCGACGCGGCGATGACCCGCTGGACCCACCCCGCCCTCGCCGCGACCCGCGACACCCCGTACGGCCGGGTCACCGCCGAGCGCCGCGAGTCGCTGGTCACCGTCTTCGACAACGACGCGCTCGCCTTCGACACCGAGGGCACGGAGGCGGAGGAGTTCGTGGCGCTCGCGGCCATCGCCCGGGAGCGGCCAGGCCGCGCGCTCGTCCTCGGCGGCGTGGCCTCGGGCCTCGTGGAGCAGTCCCTGGCGCACGAGCTCGGGCGCATCGACGCCGTGGAGCAGGACGAGGCCTGGCACGCGCTGGTGGTCCCGCTGCTGCCCGCCTCCGCGCGCGCGGCGCTCCTCGCCCCGGGGGTCCGCCTCCACTTCGCCGACCCGCGGAGGTTCGTCGAGCAGTCGCGCGAGCAGTGGGACCTGGTCCTCGTCGGGGCGAGCGAGCCTGCCTCCGCGGCGACCAACCGCCTCTACACCCGCGAGTTCTTCCGGGCGGCCGCCGCGAGGCTCGCGCCCGGGGGCGTGCTGGCGCTGCGGCTCCCCACGGCGGAGAACCTCTGGACCCCGGCCCTCGTGGCCCAGACCAGCGCGGTGGAGCGGGCGCTGCGCGAGGCCTTCCCGGACGTGCTGGCCATCCCCGCCACCCGCCTGGTGCTGCTGGCCTCGGACCGGCCGCTGGACAGGGATCCGACCGTCCTGGCCGAGCGGCTGCGCAGGCGGGGGCTCGTTGCGCGCGCCGCAGTCCCGGAGTACGTGCGCTACCTCCTCGAGAACGACCGGATGGGAAAGGCGGCGGCGACGCTGGCCGAAGCAAGGGCCGCTCCGAACTCGGACCTGCGGCCGGTCTGCTGGCGCCAGGCGGCCATCCTCTGGCTGGAGAAGGTCTCTCCCGCGATCGCCGCGCGCGCCGGCTCGGACCTGGCCTTCCGCTGGGCGTGGGCGCCCTTCCTCCTTGTGGGCCTGGTGCTGGTCGGGTGTCGCGCGTCGACCCGCGTCCGCCCGGTCGGGCTCGCCGCGCTCGCGGGCTTCTCGGGGATGCTGCTGGAGACGACCGTGGCGCTGCACTACCAGGCCCACCGCGGGGTGCTGTTCCTGGACCTGGGACTCCTGCTGACGCTGTTCCTCGCCGGGATGGCCGCAGGCGCGGCGCTCGCCCGGCCTGGGAGGCGGTGGACGGCTGGCCTCTTGTTCGCACTGGCCGCGTCGAGCGCCGGGATCGCCGCCGCCATCGAGGGCCAGGTCCCGCTCGGGCTCGGAGGCGCAGGGGCGCTGCTCTGCCTCGTCGGCGGGCTGTGCGGCGCGCTCTTCGGGTCGGCGACCGAAGGCGCGCCACCCGGAGCCTACGCGGCCGACCTGGCCGGAGGCTGCCTCGCGGCGCTCTCGGGCAGCCTGCTCACCCTGCCGCTGCTGGGGTTGGGCGTCTCCGCCCTGGCGGTGGCGCCACTGGGACTCGTCGGACTGCTGCTGCTCCCCTCGGCCCGAGTGAAGCAATTTTGACGGCTGCCGGATCGGGAGGGACGATTTCCCGACCTTGCGTGTCGCCGGGGACACCGGCGCGCACCTGCGATAGCTTGCTGCCCCCTTCTTCCGGGGATGCACCCATGAGCGAACCCTCCATCGGCATCGACCTCGGAACGACCAACAGCGCCGTCGCCACCGTCGTGGACGGCCGTCCCCGCCTCATCGAGCGCCGCAGCGGCCAGCGGCTCCTGCCCTCGATGGTCGGCTTCTCCCCGGGCGGGCAGCGGGTGGTGGGCGAGGAGGCGCGGGTGCTGGCCGAGAGCTTCCCCGAGCACGTCGCCTACGCCACCAAGCGCTTCATGGGCCAGCGCTGGACCCCGGAGCTGGCCTCGCGGATGCGCAACGTGCTGCCCTTCCCCATCGTGGCCGGGCCCAGCGACGACGTCCGCGTGAAGCTGGGCGGGCGCACGCTGCCGGTGGTGCAGATCGCCGCGATGATCCTGGGCGAGCTGCGCCTGGACGCGGAGGCCTTCTTCCAGTGCCCGGTGACGCGCGCCGTGCTCACCGTCCCTGCGAACTTCAACGACGCCCAGCGCCAGGCCACGCAGGAGGCGGCGCGGCTGGCGGGCCTGGAGACGCAGCGCCTCCTCAACGAGCCCACCGCGGCGGCGCTGGCCTACGGCCTGACCACCGGGTTCGAGGGCCGGGCCATCATCCTCGACCTGGGCGGCGGGACCTTCGACGTCTCGCTGCTGGAGGTGAACCAGGGGGTCTTCGAGGTCATCGGCACCGGCGGCGACCCGTTCCTCGGCGGCGAGGACTTCGACCAGCTCATCGTCCGCTGGCTCATCGATCAGATCCGCGACCCGTCGGTGCGCGACCGCGTGGCCTACGACCGGGTCTGCCTGCAGCGGCTCAAAGTGCTGGCCGAGCAGGCCAAGTGCGCGGTCTCGACCCTGGAGGAGACGCCGGTCACGGCGACGCTGCACCCGGACGGCAAGGGCCAGCCCTTCAAGCTCGAAGCCACGCTCACCCGCGCCTTCCTCGAGGAGCTGGTGGACCCGCTGGTGCAGCGCTGCCTGGGGATCATCGACCAGACGCTCGCAGAGACGAAGGTCACGCCGCAGACGGTGAACGCGGTGCTGCTGGTGGGCGGGATGACCCGCATGCCGCTCATCCACCGCCGCGTGGCCGAGGCCTTCGGCCGCGAGCCCTCCCGGGGCGTGAGCCCGGACGAGGCGGTGGCGCTCGGCGCCGCGGTGCACGCCTCGGAGCTGTCGGGGCGGCACGGCAACGTGGTGCTGCTGGACATCGTGGGGAGCACGCTGGGCGTGGGCATCGCTGGTGGGGCGTCGAAGCCGCTCATCCGCAAGCGCACCCGCCTGCCCTGCTCGGTGAAGGAGATCTTCCACCCCAGCCGCGACGGCCAGACGGTGGTCCGCATCCCGGTGATGCAGGGCGAGTCGCTCCGGGCCAACGAGAACTTCGCGCTGGGCGAGCTGACGCTCGAGGGGCTGCGCGCGGGCTACCGCGGCGACACGGCCATCGAGGTCACGTTCGAGATGGGGACCGACGGGGTGCTCGCGGTGAAGGCGGTGGACGCCAACACCGGCCGCGAGGAGTCGGCCCGCATCCTCGCCCGCACCGACCTGCAGGCCTCGGAGGCGAGCCACATCGCCGCCGAGGAGTCCGGCCACCTCACCACCGCGGACCGCATCGAGCAGGAGGTGCGCCAGCGCAACGTGGCGGTGCACGGCCAGCTCCACGAGGCCATCGAGCGGCTGCGCGGCATCCACCACGACCTCACCCTGGCGGCCGCCGAGTCGCCGCTCGCCAACGCCCAGTCCATCGTCGAGGCGCTGGGCAAGCGGCTGGTGGAAGCGGAGAAGGTGTCCCGCGAGGGCTCGCTGGAGGAGGTCGAGGCGATGGCCCGCGAGGTGCTCCAGCTGGAGCACCAGCTGCTGGGCTGACCCGCCTCAGGGGCTCATCGCCGCTTCGGGAACGACCGGCTCGCCCCGCGTCACGGGGACGGACGGCACCGGCGGCTCGCGCCACGGTGAGGGCGTGGGCTCCGGGGCCTCGGGCGTCGCAGTCGCCTCGACGGGCTTGGGACCGCCGACGAGAGGCAGCGAGATCCAGAGGGCGAGGTAGGCGAGCACACCCCAGCCGCCAAAGAGGATGCTGCCGATGAACAAGAGCCGCAGCGCGGCGACCGGGACGCCGAAGCGATCCGCGAGACCCCGGCACACGCCCCCCAGCCGCTTGCCTTCGTAGGACCGGGTCCACTCGCGGACCGGGGGCTTGGCCACCATCCAGGAGCTGCACGCGGCGCACTTGGTGGCGCCTTCGTCGTTCGTCGTCAGGCAGTACGGGCACTGCATGTTCGCCTCCGTCGTGGGTTGCTGCCTGGTCCTACGCGGGGCGCCGGGGTGCATTGCGGGGTGGCCTGGGTGGACTGGGTCGACGTCGGGCGGACCCAATACAGGGGTGCGGGGCAAGGGCCCGGAATCACGGCAGGCTTGGCCTCACGCGTGGGATGCGCCAGACTGCCGCGCATGGACGGAGCAGGAAACGGCGACTCGAGCCAGAAGAAGGCCCCACAGCCGGAGCCGGTGCAGCCGAAGACCGACGTCCTCTTCGTGCACAGCCCGGTCGAGGGTGGCGAGGGCTTCAACGTCATCCGCGCCCGCGAGGACCGCATCGAGGTCGGGCAGATGTCCGGCCTCAAGGACGGCGAGGCGGTCACCGGGGAGATCGTCAAGCTGAAGCCGCGCAAGGAGAGCACGCGGCTGTTCGACGTGGACGTGCTCGCAGCCGGCGAGCAGCGCCCTGCACCGGCGCGGAGCCACGCAGGCCCCGCCCGGGTCGCGAACGAGGCCTACCGGAAGAACTGGGACGAGATCTTCGCGGCGCCCCGCAAGCGTGAGCTGCTCAACTGACTCGACTCAGCCTGCGCTCCGCTTGCGACGGCTGAGCGCCACGGCCAGCAGCGCCAGGCCCACGACCGCCAGCACCCCGAGCCCGCCGAGGAGCAGCGTGGTCCGGTCCGGTGCGCCGCCCGCGGCCGCCTGCGCAGGCCTGGCGCGCTGGGCCTTCTCCCCGGCGGCGATGGTCTTGTCCATGAGCTTGATGGACTGCTCCAGCTCCGCGACCGCGCGCCCGTAGCCCAGCTTCTGGTCCGCGCCCCGCTTGCCGTGCTTCTCCATCATCTGGCCCAGCTTCTCGAGCACGAACCGGCGACGCTTCAGGCCCTCGACGTTCACCCCGTCCTGGAAGTACTCGGGGTACTTCGACTCCAGCGCCTTGAGCACCCGGGACTGGTCGGCCATGAGCGCCTGGAGCTCCTCGGCCGGCGGGTCGACGCGCTTGCCCTCGACCGTGGTCGCGAAGGAGATGGACTCGCTGCCCGCCAGCGCGAAGAGGTCGTCGTAGAGTTCCTCGTTGAAGGTCGAGAGCTCGTCGAACTGCTTCTTGAGCCGGGTGAGCTCGTCCGCGCTCGCCGCCAGCGCCTTGTCCTTCTCGCCCAGCGCCTTCTGGAACTTGCGCACCTTGGCCGCCAGCCCCGCGACTTGGTCCTGGTAGGTGCTGAAGATGAGCCCCTCGGTCCGGGTGAAGGTCTCCTTGAGCTCGCCGGCGTCGGCGACCAGCCGCCCGTGGACCGCCTCGCAGTCGAGGTACTCCTCGCGCAGCTCGAACAGCCGGGTCCGGGTGGCGTCGATGGCGTGGAACAGCTCGATGAGATCGGTCATCTTGGAGGCGAGCTTCTTGCGCTCGCCCTCGAAGCCCTCCAGCTCCTCGCGGTGGCGCCTGGTCTGGGAGCGGGCGTCGTCGAGCGCCGCCTGCACCTCCGTGGTGACCTCGCAGGGGTCGACCTTGTCGCCGTCCTGCTCCTCGGCCTGCTTGGGGAGCCCGCGCAAGAAGGTCCGGGCGTCGCCCCAGAAGGCGCACTTCTCGTTCTTGCCCACCAGGAGCCGCTTCACCATCTGCGTCGCGCGGCGGACCTCGCCCTCGCCCGCGTACTGCTTCGCGGTGGCGACCAGGTTGCGCTGCCGGTCGGTGGGCTGGCAGGCGCGGAAGCACCCCTCGAGCTTGTCCGCCTTGTTGGCGGCGATGGCCTCCAGCTCCGAGCCCTTGGCCTTGTCGGTCAGCTCCGCGGCGCGGGTGACCACCTCGCCGTAGCGCTTGTAGGCCGCCTCGCAGTTCTCGCCGCGCTCCAGCTCCGCGGCCTCGCGCAAGAGCGCCTGGGTGGGGGCGAGGTT
>CAZAIE010000481.1:0-6051 GCA_964485035.1 uncultured Myxococcaceae bacterium
CCGAGGACCAGGCCACCTCGGACGTCGCTCTCCCGGCCGCGAGGCTGGCGCTCGCGCGCGCGGGGCTCGAGCCCAAGGACCTGGACCTCATCGTCCTGGGCACCGACTCGCCGGACTACCTGACCCCGGCCACCTCGGTGGTGCTGCAGCACAAGCTGGGCGCGGTGAACGCCGGGACCTTCGACGTGGGCTGCGCGTGCGCCTCCTTCCCCACTGCGGTGGCCAGCGCCGCCGGGTGGATCGCCACCAACCCGTCCATCAACCGGGTGCTGGTGGTGGGCGCGTACCTCATGCACAAGCTGGCCGACCCCAAGGACCCCATGACCTTCTTCTACGGGGACGGGGCGGGCGCGGCGGTGCTCGTCTCAGGCGACCGCCCGGGCTTTCTCGGCGCCGCGGTCCAGGCCGACGGCCAGTACCACCGCTACTGGGGCCTCTACTCGGGCGGCACCTTCGAGCCCGCGAGCGTGGCCTCGGTCGAGGCCGGGCGCACCACGGTGAAGGTGCTGGACCGCTACCCGCCCGAGGTGAACCACGAGGGCTGGCCGCGCCTCGTGCGCAGGCTGGCGCGGGACTGCGGCTTCGCCGTCGACGACATCGACTTCATCCTCTTCACGCAGGTCCGCAAGCCCTCCATCGAGCTGGTGATGGCCGACCTGGGCCTGCCGATGGAGCGCACCCACACCATCATGGAGGAGTGGGGCTACACCGGCTCCGCGTGCCTGCCCATGGCGCTCGACGACGCCCGCGCCAAGGGCCGGATCCGACCCGGGGCGCGGCTGGTGCTGGTGGGCTCGGGCGTGGGCTACAACCAGGCCGCCGTGGCGCTGGTCATGCCCTAGGCCGGCCGAGCAGGAACCAAGGGACATCAGGTCGGCCGGCGGCCCCAGCCTTCAGTTCAGGTAGCGCGGCGGCTTGCCGCTGCGGTCGTCGTCCGGGGGCGGGGGGACCACGCTCAGGTGCCGCGCGTTGCGCTGCAGCCGCCGGCCGATCCACCAGGCGCGCAGGTGCAGCCAGCCGCGGCGCAGCGGGTTCCCGCGCTTGTTCAGCATCAGGTAGGCGATGCCCGCGGCGAAGAGCGTGGCGAGGAACTGCGGCCAGGCCCCCATCAGCGCGTACAGCGCCGGCAGCCCCAGCGTCAGCAACAGCAGCGTCGGGGCGCGCACGGGAATGAAGAAGAAGTAGACGCTGGCGTACCAGTTCATCAGCACCCAGCCGGTGATGACCGCGGTGTTCACCACCCACGTCCCGGGGATGCTCGCCGCCCGCAGCGGCCCCAGCACCAGCGCCAGCAGCGTCACCAGCAGCGCCGAGCCGCTGACCGTGCCGAAGAAGTACAGGAGGTAGCGCTGCGAGCCCCACTGCCGCTCGAGCTGCGACCCGAACATCCACAGCGTCAGCCCGAGGTGCAGCAGGAGCCAGAGCGGGTCCGGGAGCAGGAAGGCGTAGCTCACCGGGGTCCACAGCCGCAGCGAGTCCAGCACCGCGGTGGGGCTGAAGACGAGCTGGGGGAGCACCGTCTGGGAGCCGAACGCCCCGCTGTCGACGAGCGCGACGAGGCTCACCACCCCCGTAAGGACCATCAGGACCAGCGTCGCCGGCGGGGGCCGCCGGAACATCCCGCCGAAGTCGATCTGCGCGGTGCGCGGCGAGGTCATCGGCCGGGCGCTACTTCTCGCGCTCCCGGTAGAAGAGCGTGATGGTGAGGCAGTGGAACTCCTTGTCGCTGGACTGCGTCACCACCTTGTCCACGACCTCGAACTGGGAGTTCTCCCGCAGCCAACGGGTGATGTTCTCGCCCATCACCTCGCGGTCACGCGCCAGGGTGGTCGAGAAGATCTTGATCCCGGTGTAGTTCGCCATTCCGTCCTCCACACTCGTCCCGCTCTTGTGTGCCCCATACGGGACGGAAAGACAAGCAATCCCCCGGGGTGGCCCCCGGGGGATCGCTCACTGCAGTCCTGTGGAGCCGGTCAGGCCGACACGGGGGCGGCCGCTGGCGGGGCCTCGGTCTGCGCGCGCTCGGTCATCTTCACGCTGACGATCTTCGAGACGCCGGGCTCCTCCATGGTCACGCCGTACATGGTGTCGGCGATCTGCATGGTGCGCTTGTTGTGCGTGATGAGGATGAACTGGCTCACCTTGCTCATCTCGCGGACCAGCTCGTTGTAGCGGCCGACGTTGCCGTCATCGAGCGGGGCGTCGACCTCGTCGAGGAGGCAGAACGGGGTGGGCTTGATGAGGAAGATGGCGAAGATGAGGGCCACCGCGGTCAGCGCCTTCTCGCCACCGGAGAGCAGGTTCACGCTCTGCAGCTTCTTGCCCGGGGGCTGCGCCATGATCTCGATGCCCGGCTCGCCGCCGTCCTCGTTGGGCACCAGCACCAGGCCTGCGCGGCCGCCGTTGAAGAGCCGCGGGAAGACCTGCTGGAACTTCTCGTTGACCACCTCGAAGGCCTGGTCGAAGCGCTCCTTGCTGGTCTTGTTGATGCGCACGATGGCGCGCCGCAGCTGGGTGAGCGACTGCTCCAGGTCCTGCTTCTGCTTCTTGAGGAAGTCGTGGCGCTGCGCCAGGTCGGCGTGCTCCTCGATGGCGGTGAGGTTGATCTCCCCCATCCGCTCGAGCTGGTCGCGCAGGTCCTTGAGCGTCTCCTCGCGCTCGGGGGTGAGCGGCCGCTTCATGTGGAAGTCGTACAGCTCCACCGCCAGGTCCACCGCGTAGCGGTCGCGCAGCGACTCGACCAGGTGCCCGCGCTCCAGCGCGTACTCCCGTTCTTTGAGCGCGTGCGCCGAGAGCCCGCTCTGCAGCTCCTCGAGCCGGCGGCGCACCCCGCGGACGTCGTTCTCGTCCGCGCGCAGCCGCGTGGACTCCTCTTCGCACGCCGCGCGGGCCGCCTCGCGCTGCCCCTGGAGACCCTCCAGGTCCTGCGAGCGCTGGGCGATCTCGGTGCGGGTGGCCTGGGACCTCTCGTCGAGGCCCGCGGCGCGCTCCTGCGCGTCCTTCACCGTGGCCTCCAGGCGCAGGCGCCGCTCGCCCAGCTCGTTGAGGGTGGAGCTGGCCCGCATCAGGCTCTTCTCCACGCCCTCCCGGCGCTCGAAGTCCGCGGCCACCTTCACCTGCAGGTTGGTGCGCTCGGCGTTCAGCTCGGCCATGCGGGTGCGCACCGAGGCCAGGTGCTCGGACAGCTCGCGCACCCGGTTCTCGCGGCCCTCGCGCTCGGACTCGGCCTGCGCGCTCTGGCCCGAGGCGCTGGTCTCCTCCACGGCGATCTCGGAGAGGGCGCGCTGCATCCCGTCCAGCTCGAGCGAGAGCTTCTCCAGCCGCTCGCGGGTGCGCGACAGGTCCTCGTTGGCCTTGTGCAGGTCCTTCTCCTGCTCCACCACCGAGAGGTCCTCGGAGTGCGAGTCCTTGGAGAGGCCCTTCAGGTCCCCCTCGATCTGCTGGATGCGCTCGGCGAGGCGGCGGTGGGACTCCTGGAAGAGCCCCAGGTCCCCCTCGATGACCTTCACCTTCTCCTCGAGCTCGGCGATCTCGCGCTTCTTGTGCAGCGCGCCGACGCCGGGGCCCTCGAGCATGCCGCCGGTGACCCCGCCGGTGGGCTCGATGACCTCGCCCTCCAGGGTGACCACGGTGTGGGGCCGGCCGGTCTTCGAGTAGGTGACCGCCGCCTCCAGGTCCCGCACCACCACCACGTTGCCGAGGAGGTGGCGGACCAGCAGCGTGAACTCGGGCTGGCAGCTGACCAGGTCCACCGCCCCGCCCATCACGCCGGGGATGGAGGTGTCGACCTGGGCCGGCTCGACGCTGGAGGCCACGTTGAGCGGCAGGAAGACGCCGCGCCCCTCCTGGGTCTCCTTGAGGTAGGTGGCCAGCGTCAGGCCGCGCTCGCGGTCGGAGACGATGATGGTCTGCAGCCGGTCGCCCAGCACCGCCTCGATGGCGCGCTCCAGCTCGGGCGGGGCGCGGACCACGTCCGAGACCAGGCCGTGCACGCCCTCGGCCGCGGGGTTTTTGCCGGCGTGGGACATGACCGCCCGGACGCCGCGGCCGTAGCCCTCGTAGTTCTTCTCGATCTCCTTGAGCGAGTGCAGGCGCGAGCGGCGGTCGGAGAGCTCCTCGCGGACGCCGATGAGCTTGGCCTCGTTCTCCATGAACTCGCGGCGGGCGCGCTCCAGCGCCTCCTCCTCGCCGGCGCGGCGCTCCTCGAGGTGCAGCCGCATCTGCCGGGAGGTCCCCAGCTTCTCGGTGAAGCTGGCGCGGGTCTCCTCCAGGCCCTGGGCGTGGGCCAGCAGCTCGTCGCGCTCGGCCATGACCCGGCCCAGGCGGGCCTCCAGGTCGGCGCGCTGGCGGGTGAGGTTCTCCAGGTGGCTCTTGCCGCCGGCGATGCGCGAGAGCGCGCTCACCAGCAGGCTGCGCTCGGAGTCCAGGCGCTCGACGTTCAGCTCCTCCTCGCGGGCGAGGCGGGTGAGGTCCTCGCGCACGGTGATGAGCCGGCGGTCGTCGTCGGTGGCCAGGCCGTCCAGGGACGAGCGCTGGGCGTTGAGCGCCTCGAGCTCGGCGTTGAGCGTGGCGGTCGCCGCGGCGATCTCGCCCAGCTCGCGCTCGGCCTCGGCGGTGCGCTGGGCGGCGGCCTCGGCCTCGCGGCCGTACGCCTCGAGGTTGGCCGTCCCGACCTTGAGGTCGTTGTCCGCCTGGTGGGCCTTCTCGTCCAGCTCGTGCAGCGCCTTCTCGTCGGCCGAGAGCTTCTCGCGCAGGGCCTCGATGGCCGCCTCGGCCTGCATCACCTTCTCGGCCAGCTCCTTCTCCTCGCCGGTCATGCTCTCGGCGGCCTCGTGGGCGGCGCGGGCCTGGGCGGTGAGCTCGAGGTAGCGCAGCGTGGCCGCGTGGAGCTCGATGTCCTTCATCTCCGCCTTGAGCTTCTTGTACTTCTCCGCCTTGCGCGCCTGGCGCTCGAGCACGCCCAGGCGGGTCCCCAGCTCGCGGACGATGTCGCCCACGCGGAGCAGGTTCTGCTCGGTGTACTCCATCTTCCGCTCGGCGGCCTTGCGGCGGCTCTTGTAGCGGGTGACGCCGGCGGCCTCCTCGATGAGCGAGCGGCGGTCCTCGGGCTTGGAGCTGACGATGAGCCCGATGCGGCCCTGCTCGATGATGGAGTACGCCTTGGTGCCGACGCCGGTGCCCAGGAAGAGCTCGGTGACGTCGATCAGGCGGCTCGGCGTCTTGTTGATCAGGTACTCGCTCTCGCCGCTGCGGAAGAGGCGGCGGGTGACGGCGATCTCCGAGAAGCCCTGGAACTGCGCGGGGAGCAGCTCGGGGCGGTCGTTGGAGAACGTGATGGTGACCTCCGCCATGCCGAGCGCCGGCTTGTGCTCGCTGCCGGCGAAGATGACGTCCTCCATCGACCGGCCGCGCAGGTGCTTGGCGCTCTGCTCGCCCATGGCCCAGCGGATGGCGTCCACGACGTTGGACTTGCCGCAGCCGTTCGGGCCCACGACCCCGGTGATGCCGTCTCCGAAGCCGAAGACGACCCGGTCCATGAAGCTCTTGAACCCAATGATCTCGAGCCGCTTGATGCGCATGGGGACCTTCGCACGCGAAAGGGGTGACTCTGCTCCGTGGGCGGACTGCGCACGGCTCTGCAAACGTGCGGAGTAGGTAGCACGCGCCAGATCGGCCTCTCAAGCCGAAACACAAGAAACAGGGGTTTCAGGCCCTCCCGGCCACAATCTGTTGTGACACCCGGTTCTGTGGATAAGTGGCCCAAGTGCGCGAGAACCCATGGGTTGCGGGTGTGGGGCGGCGGTTCGGGCGCCCCGCAGCGGGCCTGAAGCCTGGGTGAGTCGAGAGGCTCGGCAGGGGTCCGCGCGCGCGCTCCCTCGGACTGCGCGCGTGCCCATCGACGCGCGCGGGTCCTCGCTCCGCGCGCGCACGACCTGGCTTCGCGCGCGAGTCCAAGCCCCATGCGCGCACCTATCGACGCGCGCGGGTCCTCGCTCCGCGCGCGAGTCCAAGCCCCATGCGCGCACCTATCGACGCGCGCGGGTCCTCGCT
>CAZAIE010000482.1:0-6051 GCA_964485035.1 uncultured Myxococcaceae bacterium
GACCGAGCCGTGTCCGCGAAGGGACTGGTGCGTGGCGACGCCCCAGCGTTATTCCAGGCGCGGGACCTGCTCGCCGAGGCCATCGGCCGGGGAGACGCGCCGATGGATGCACTGCGCGCGCACGTGCAGTCGGTCCAGAAAGTGACGATCGACCGCGCCTTCGTGAACGCGAAGATCGAGCGGCTGAGCCGCAAGGTGGCCGCGCTCCCGGCGACACGGCAGGAGGCCCTGCGAGGTCCCAGCCAGGCAGCGCTCACCGCGAGCCTCGCGGGACGGCTCGACGAGGCCAACCGCCAGCTCAACCTGGTGGCAGCGGCGGTGGAGTGAGGCGAGCGGACAGGGTGTCCACCGCGTGCCCCGAATTCGCCGCACCAGATGTGGCGAATCCAGTCTCGGCGCGAGTCTCGGCGCGGGGACTCCCGCTCTACTCGGCGCGAGACTCGTCGCCGGCGTTCCGCGCACGTCCCGCCCGCTCTTCCCGAGCCGGCTCCGCGCTCCCCCTGGCCCAGCCCTCGCTCACGCTCGAAGTCCCCGCGTCCGGGATCGACCAGCCCTCGCAGTTGTTGCAGGCCGAGAGGGCGAGTCCTGCCAGCAGCGCCCAGCCCACACGTCGCAGCTCCATGGTCCTACCTCCAGGTCGCCACCAGCTTCGCGACCGTGGTCCCCGGTGGGTGCGAGCAGGTGACGGCGATGACCTTCACGCCGGCCAACTCCAACAGCCGGTGGATGTAGCCCGCGACGACCACCGAGTGCTCCGGCGAGCTGTAGGGGTCGCGGCGCTCGAGGGCGCAGCGCTTCTCGCCCCGCTCGGTGATGACCGCCTCGCCGGTGTTCTGGTACTTGCGCCACAGTCCCACGAAGCTGTCGAGCGTCCTGCTGGTCGAGAAGAGCATCAGGAAGATGCGGTAGATGCCCCCGAGGTCGACGTCGGCGTTGTTGGCGCCCATGGCCCGCAGCTCCTTCTCCGCCGTCGGCCCGAAGTGCGCCGCGAGCAGCGAGAGGAACTCGTTCTGCAGCGCGGTCGGGTAGTCCCGGCTGCGCAGCAGGTCGCCGCTCAGCGCCTCGAGGACCTTGGGCGAGGCGGCCAGGACCTTCGGGAACTCCGCCCCCATCCGCTTGCGGGCCCACTCCTGCATCCCCTTGATGCTGGCGCCCTTGATGGTCGGCTCGGTCATGGTCCGCTCCTGGCCCCCGAAGCCCCGACGTCACTGCCCTTGTTCTACCGTCCCCCGACCGCCGATGCTCCTGTCGTCCTCCTCCTTGCGGAGCGCCAGATGGCCAGGTCCACCCCCCTCCAGAACGCCGTCGGCCTCGTCTTCCTGGCCGCCTTCTTCTCGGGCTTCGTCTGGCTCATCGGCTCCTCCCACCGGCGGAGCATGGACCAGCTCCAGGCAGCCATCGCCGTCGAGGAAGCCGCGGGCAAGACCACCCTCGGCCCCATCACGGTCCACCACAGCGCCTGCCACCCGCTGCAGAAGGGGGGCGTGAGCCGGTTCTTCACCCGCCTCGTCTGCCCCAGCTGCCACCGCGACGGCCTCGCGATCCAGGCGCGCTACGAGGTCTCGTTCCTCGAGGGCCGCTGCTCGCCGCGCGGGACCAACACCGTGGCGCTCACCCGGCGTGACGCAGGACGGCGCGAGTAGGTCGTCCCTGCACGCTCCGCAGGTGTAGTCTCCCCGCTCGCACAGACGGTGCCCACCCTGGGCGCCCGCGGGGCAAGGGGAAGACCATGGAGCGCAAGAACGACCCCGCCGGGGTCGGTGTCGTCGTCCGCAACCTGACCCGGGCCGTGGACAACCGGCCGCTGTGGGCCCAGCTCAACATCACCTCGCGCTGCAACCTGGACTGCGCCTACTGCACCGAGCACGACAACACCAAGGGCGACGTCCCCTTCGAGGTCCTGCGCGAGCGCATCGAGCACTGCCACCGCCTCGAGACCCTGCACGTGGACCTCATCGGCGGCGAGCCGCTGCTCCACCCGGACCTCTCGCGCCTGCTGCGCGAAGTGACCTCGCGGGGCATGACCACCGGGATGACCACCAACGGCTTTTTGCTCACCGAGGATCGGCTGCTCGAGCTGATGGACCTGGGCGTCGGCCGCCTGCAGATCTCCGTGGATGCGGTGCGCCCCAAGCCGGGCATCCCCAAGTCGCTGCAGACGCTGCGCAGCCGCATCGAGATGGTCGCGCGCCACCCCGTCTGGCTGTGGGTCAACACGGTGCTGTGCGAGGAGACGCTGGACGACGTGCAGGACATCGCCGCGCTCTGCTTCGAGACCGGGGCGTCCATCAGCTTCTCGCTGGTGCACCACCGCGGGCACCTCACGCCGTTCCGGCAGCCGGAGCGCCTGCGCGAGACGCTGGACTGGCTCCGAGACCGGCAGCGCGAGGGGAAGCGCATCGCCACCTCGCCCTTCCTCATGGAGTACTACCGCCGCTTCCTCGACGGAGAGCCGATGGCCTGGACCTGCAAGGGCGGGAACAAGGCCTTCTACGTCTCGCCCGAGGGGCGCTTCCACGCCTGCTGCCACCGCCCGTCGAACCTGGACTTCTTGGGGGTGACGCCTCGGCTCCTCGCGCGCAACCGGGGAGCCAAGGGCTGCGAGCAGGCCTGCGGCGTGGACTGCATGCTCCAGACCTCCCTGCCCTTCTGCTCCACCGCCTGGGTCGCCTCGGTCCTCGCGCACGAGAAGCTCGCCTCGCTGGGGGCCCGCGGCCGCGCCCTGCTGCACTGAATCGACTCGGTTTTTTCCAAGTCCCCTCCCCGGCTGCGACGGTCGGACGACATCCCTTGTCTACCTTCGACCCTCCGCGCCGTCCGCGGAGTGACCCGGAGGAGAGACACAATGCGTTCGTCCTTGCGCGGGGCCGCGGCCCTTCTCGTGAGCCTCGGGCTCGCTGGCTGCCCGAACGAGGTCGCGAAGCCGGCCTGCGTCCAGGACTCGCAGTGCCCCGTCGACTCCGCCTGCGTCCAGGGCGCCTGCGTCGCCTGCCCCGCGTGCACCGCCGGGGAGCAGTGCCTGCGCGGGCTCTGCCTGCCCAAGCAGTGCGGCGACGGGCGCTGCCGCGAGGGCCAGGCCTGCCGCGGCGACGTCTGCGTGGACGCGAGGTGCGCCGACGTGTCCTGCCCGGCCGGCGAGGCCTGCGCGCAGGGCGCTTGCTACCCGCACGACTGCACCAGCCAGGACTGCACCGCCTCGGAGGTCTGCCTGCAGGCGGTGTGCGCCTCCAGCCGCTGCGCCGGGGTCACCTGCCCCGCGGGCGAGCGCTGCGCGGACGGCAAGTGCTTCTCCACCCTCTGCGACGCGGTGGTCTGCGCCGAGGGCGCGGTCTGCGCCCAGGGCCGCTGCACCGCCTCGCGCTGCCTGGGCCTCGAGTGCCCCGCGGGCACCACCTGCGCCGAGGGTCGCTGCCTCCCCCTGGCCTGCGCCACCGCCTGCGCCGAGGGCGAGGTCTGCCGCGGCGGCGCCTGCCTCCGGGCCGACTGCGCCGGGCTCTCCTGTCCCGCCGGGCAGCGCTGCGCCCAGGGCGCCTGCGTCGCCTGCGCCGCCTCGGAGACAGCCTGCGCCGACCGGCTCGACGAGGACTGCGACGGCTCGACCGACTGCGCCGACCCGGACTGCGCCGGGAGCGCCGACTGCGGCTGTGGGCAGTGCGCCGCGAAGGAGCGCTGCGTCGGGACCCGCTGCCTCCCCGACCGCTGCGGCGACCGGCCCTGTCCCGCGGGCACCGGCTGCCTGTCGGGAGTCTGCGCCGGCGAGGACTGCCTCGCGGTCCCCTGCGGCGACGACGAGGCCTGCGTCCAGGGAACCTGCCGGGCCCGGAGCTGCAGCGGGAAGCCTTGCCCCGACGGGGAGATCTGCTCTTCCGGCGCCTGTGTCGATCCCCGGTGCCTGGGCGCGCGCTGCGAGTCCGGCGAGGCGTGCGCCGCCGGCGACTGCCTCCCCCAGGACTGCGCGGGCGTCGACTGCGCCAAGGGCACGGTCTGCTCGTCGGGCCAGTGCCTCCCCACCGGGTGCGTGGGCTGGAGCTGCCCCTCCGGGACCGTCTGCGTCCAGGGCCGCTGCGCGCCCGCGCGGTGCGGAGACCAGACCTGCGCCGCGGGGTCTGCGTGCGTCGAGGGTGCGTGCGTGGACGCCGCGTGCCAGGGCACGAGCTGCCCTGATGGCGCCTGCGTGCAGGGCGAGTGCCGCACCTGCGCGCCCGCCGAGTCGGACTGCTTCACTGGCCTCGACGAGGACTGCGACGGCCTGACCGACTGCGCCGATCCCTCGTGCCTCGGCCTCGCCTGCGCCCCGCTGCGCGCCTGCGCTTCGGGGGGCACCTGCGCCCAGGACGCTTGCACCGTCCAGGCGCCGCGCCCGGCCTCGACGCCCTGCCGCCCGGCGGCTGGCCCCTGCGACGCCCCCGAGTCCTGCGACGGCACCGGCCTGGACTGCCCCGCCGACGGCTTCGCGCCCGCGGGCACGCCCTGCCCTGCCGACGGCAACGACTGCACCGCCGACACCTGCGACGCCTCCGGGACCTGCGCCCATCCCGCGCTGCCCGATGGGACCCCCTGCGCTGCCGGGAAGGTCTGCCAGTCCGGCGCCTGCGTCCCGGGCTGCTTCATCGGCGGGGTGGGCTACGCGCCCGACGCAGCGAATCCCCAGAATGCCTGCGAGGTGTGCACCCCCGCGGCCTCCGCGAGCGGCTGGTCGCCCCGCTCGGCAGGGACCGCGTGCGCCGCGGACGGGAACGACTGCACCGGAGACGTCTGCGACGGCGCCGGCGCCTGCGTCCACCCCGGCCTCGCCGACGGGACGTCCTGCGCCGCGGGCTCGGTCTGCTCGGCGGGCACCTGCCTGCCCGGCTGCTTCGTCTCCGGCGCCCACCGCGCCCCCGACGCCGCGAACCCGGCGAACTCCTGCCAGGCCTGCACGCCGGCCTCCAGCACCTCGACCTGGACCGCCCGCGCGGCGGGGGCGACCTGCGCCGACGATTCCAACCCCTGCACCAGCGACACCTGCAACGCGTCTGCCGTCTGCCAGCATCCGAGCCGCGCCGACGGGACGTCCTGCGCCGCGGGCTCGGTCTGCTCGGCGGGCACCTGCCTGCCCGGCTGCTTCGTCTCCGGCGCCCACCGCGCCCCCGACGCCGCGAACCCGGCGAACTCCTGCCAGGCCTGCCTGCCGGCGACCAGCACCTCGGCCTGGAGCAACCTCGCCGCCGGCGCCGCCTGCACCGACGAGGGCAACGCCTGCACTTCGGACACCTGCAACGCCTCCGGCGCCTGCCCCCACCCCAACCGCGCCGACGGGACGTCCTGCGCGGCCGGAGCGGTCTGCACCGGCGGCTCCTGCGAGCCCGGCTGCTTCGTCGGCGGGAGCTTCCGCGCGGCCTTGAGCCAGAACCCGGCCAACTCCTGCCAGGCCTGCACCCCGGCCACGAGCACCACCGCGTGGTCGAACCTGGCCGCGGGCACCACCTGCGCCACCGACAACAACCCCTGCACTGACGACAGCTGCAACGCCTCCGCCGTCTGCCTGCACACCTCCGTGCCCGATGGGACCACCTGCGGGTCCGGCGTGGTCTGTGCCGCCGGGAGCTGCGGCCCCACCTGCGTCATCGGCGGCACCGCCTACGCCTCCGGGACGCTGAACCCAGCCAACCCGTGCCAGGCCTGCACGCCGGCGACGAGCACGACGGCCTGGACGAACCTCACCGCGGGCACCGCCTGCACCGACGACGGCAACCTCTGCACCACCGATGCCTGCAACGCCGCCGGGACCTGCGTCCACGCCAACCGGGCGGACGGCTCGGCCTGCACCGCGGGCTCGGTCTGCTCGGCCGGCACCTGCCTGCCGGGCTGCTTCGTCGGCGGCGCCTACCGCACTGCCGGGGCACTGAACCCCGCCAACTCCTGCCTGGCCTGCACCCCGGCAACGAGCACCACCGCCTGGACCAGCCTTTCCGCGGGCTCCGCCTGTGCCGACGATGGCAACGCCTGCACCAGCGACACGTGCGGTGCAGAGGTTGCCGTCGTCGGTGCAGGCGGTGCCCGCGGTGAGGT
>CAZAIE010000483.1:0-6038 GCA_964485035.1 uncultured Myxococcaceae bacterium
CTCCGACTGCGCCACGCTCGTGAGGGGGAGAAAGCCATGCGCCACATCGCGTGCTGCGCCGTCCTGCTGACGGCAGCCCTCGCCTCCGCCCAGGACGCTGGGGTCCGGGCAGACGCTGGACGTCGCGGGGTCTATGACCCGGCGTGGGCGGCGTTTCCGGACGCGCACCCGGCCGGCGACGCCCGCGCCCCTGCACGGCCTCCGGCCAAGCTCGAGGATCCCTCGGAGCCGGCGCCTGCCCCCAAGCCTGCCCAGGCCCAGCCCGCGGAGCCGGTTGCGGCAGACGCTCCAGCGCCCCGCTTCACGCCCCAGCAACGCGCGGAGGCCCGGCGCTTCCTCGCGGCGGTCTTCCAGGCCTCGGCCCGCGGCCCGCTCGACTGCGCCCAGGTGGTCACCCCCACCACGCGCCTCGTCCTCATCGCCGCGGACCTGACCGCCGCCGAGGTCGCAGAGAACTCGGCCGGGCTCGTCGCCCTCACCCGCTGCGCGGAGCAGCAGGGCTACTTCGGCCTGATGCAGGACCTCGCGGTCGGGCTGCTGCGCCACGCGGGCGCCGACGCCCACCCGGAGCTGCTCGCCCGGGCCTTCCTCGGCCTGGGCTCGCCCCGCGCCGCCATGGAGGTGCTGGAGACCGCCGACAAGAAGCTGCCCAACCTGCCCGACGTGGCGCTCACCAAGGCCAAGGTCTTCTGCCGCGTGCGGATGTTCGCCGAGTGCCGTGCGCTCGCGGACAAGGCGGCGGCGCTCGGCCGACAGATGAAGAGCCCCGCCGAGCGCGACGCGGTGGTGAACCGGGCGCTCAAGTACCGGGCCCGCGCCGACCTGCACCTGGGCGACCTCGACGCCGCGCTGGCCGGAGCCGACGCCTCGGAGAAGCTGGGCGGGGACGTGGGAGACCTGGAGGCCGTCCGTGCCTCGGTGCTCGAGGCGCGGCACGCGGGCGCGGTCCTCGACGTCGAGGTGGAGGACCTCCTGCCCTTGGGCACCTACCACCTGGTGGGCAAGGTGGAGGGCGTGCAGCCGCTGGTGGAGCTGGCGCTCATCCGGCTGGGGAAGGAGCCCATCCAGTACCGGGTGGAGGCGGAGGTCCCCGGCGTCACCGGCCGGTTCAGCCAGACCCTCCTCGCGCGGCCGGGCAAGGAGCAGCGCGTGACTGTCCACCCGCCGCTCCTGCCCGGCTTCGACCCCACCAGCGTCCGCGCGGCGCGGCAGGTCCAGGCCGACGTGGTCATCTCGGCCATCGAGGCCGGCGGGGAGCGCCAGGTCTGGAAGCAGAGCGTGGCGGTCACCCTGCAGCCCCGCGACTTCCTCCCGCTGGCCACGTTCCGCGACAAGGAGGGCTCGGTGGGCAGCATGGTGAGCGAGTTCATCGGCGCCTGGGTCACCCCCAACGCCCGCGCGGTGGACGCGTTCCTCAAGTCGGCCAAGCGGCGCGCCCCGGGGGCGTCGTTCGCGGGCGAGCAGGCGCCGACGTTCCCCCAGGTGCAGGCCCTCTACGACGAGCTGCAGTCGCGCGGGGTGAGCTACGTGATGGACCCCGAGCAGCTCGCCGCCGACGGCGTGAAGGGGCAGCGCACGCGGCTGCCCAGCGAGGTCCTCGCGTCCACCAACGCCCAGTGCCTGGAAGGGGCCATCCTCTACGCCACCCTCTTCGAGGCCATCGGCCTGCGCTCGGCCATCGTCCTGGTCCCGGGCCACGCCTTCGTGGGCTGGGGAGGCGCGGGCAAGCTCGACGGCGTGGACGGCGACACCTGGTTCTTCCTGGAGACCACGCTGACGCACGACGCCCCGTTCGAGAGGGCGGTCCGCGCCGCGGCCGAGCAGTTCCGCGCCTTCTCCGCCAAGAAGGCGACGCGCGTCGTCCCCATCCCGAAGCTGCGCAAGCTGGGCGTCACACCCCAGCCGTATGACGCCTAGCCAGCCGGGCTGGAACAATGCCGTGGGCCGGGAGGCTGACGGGTGTCGGGCCACCCACGCAGCCCGTGGAACCGTGCAGATTTCCAAGAATGGAGTGCGTGGCACGCCCCGTGCTGTTTCAGTCCCCGGTGCACGAACGGGGGGCGCCAATGAACATGACTGCCGCTGGTCAGCTCGCTGCGCCTCGACCCAGGGTGTTCCTGGCCGAGGACGACGACGACCTTCGCGACATGCTGACGAAGATCCTGAAGGCGGAGGGGTATCAGGTCTTCGACCTGGAGGACGGCTTCGAGCTCTCGGACGTGCTCGAGCTGTCGAACCGGAAGGTGAGCAAGAGGGTCCAGCCCGACGTCATCGTCACCGACATGCGCATGCCGGGGCTCACGGGGCTGGACGTCATCCAGGAGGCCAGGGCCGCGGGGCTCACGTGCCCCATCATCCTCATGACCGCGTTCGTGGACGAGAGCCTGCGCGCCGCGGTGAAGAGGCTGCCCTTCACCCATCTGCTGCCCAAGCCGATGGACCTGGACAAGATGCTGGGCCTGCTCTGGCAGGTGGTGCCTCGCTAGAGCCGTCCCCACGCCGCTCATGGACCGGCCGGATCCCGTCCTCGGGTCCGGCCGGTCGCCTTGTCGGGACATTTCCGGCCCTGGCGGAGTTGCCTCGCCCCTTCCCGAGTCGACTCCTGAACGGTTGAAGATGCATCCCTCCCCGAAGAATCCCCAGGTGGCATCACCCGTTGCGCCCCGCCCGCGACCGGCTGGAACGGCGTCGAGGCGAGTCATTCAGGGCCATGGGGGTCGGGGTGACCTCGCAGGGATGAAAGGCTCGGCCCTTGCGCGCGGAGTGGGGGTACGGGGACAATCCGCCGGACCACACACACAGGCACCGGGCGGCGGTGCCCTCGGAGGGAGTTTCCATGAAGCGTCTCATCGCCGTTTTTGCCCTGTCCTGCGTCGCGCTCCTGAGCGCCTGCGGTGAGTCGTCCAGCGCCGGAGCCGACGCGGGGATCGAGGCCCTCTTCCCTGCCGACAACGGCGTTGCAGGCTGGACCCAGGACCTGACCGTGGACACCAAGGCGGGCCCCGCGGTCTTCTCCGATCTGAACAAGATCGACAAGACGGACATCGACGGGGACGTGGTGCCGTTCAACAACGTGGGGTTCAAGCAGCTCGCCCGCGCGCACTACAAGAAGGACAGCTACCAGCTCGACCTGCGCGTCTGGGAGATGAAGAGCGCCGCGAAGGGCGAGGAGATCTACACCAGCCTCCCCAACAACACCGACAAGTACAAGGTGCTCACCTGGACCGACGAGGCCATCGGCACCAAGGGGCGCTACGGCAACAGCGCGACCATGTGGCGCGTGAATGCGTACCAGGGCGCCTTCTTCCTCGAGGCGACCGTGATGCCCTCGACCAAGGACGACACGGCGGGCCGGGACGAGGGCATCGCCATGCTGAAGTACGTCGCCGGCAAGATCCCCTGACGAAGCGAGCGGTTCCCGAGCCCCTCCACGCCCCCCGCGCGGAGGGGCTCGCCGTTGCGGGAAGAGTCGGAGGCGCGTGCTAGGTTGCGCGCCCGCGGAGGCACCATCGATGAGCCAGGAACGCATCTCCCAGGACCGACTCCCACAGGACCACTCCGCCGAGCGCGCCGTGCTGGGCGGCATCCTCGCCGACAACCCCGTCTTCGCCGAGGTGGGGACGCTGCTCCAGCCCGAGGACTTCCACCTCCCGGCGCACGCGGCGATCTACGAGGCGTTCCTGGCCCTGCAGTCGCAGGTGCCGCCCGCGCCGCTGGACCCGGTGACCGTCACCGCGGCGCTGAAGGCCTCGTCCAAGCTCAACCTCGCCGGCGGCCCGGCCTACCTCGCCGAGTTGGAGGGCGGGGTCCCCACCAGCGCCAACACGCTCTCCTACGCGCGCATCGTGCAGGAGAAGGCGCTCAAGCGGCGGCTCATCGGGGCCTGCGCGGAGCTCACCGACCTGGCCGCCGACCCGGGCACCGAGCTGGAGGAGATGCTGGACGAGGCGCAGCGCCGCGTCTTCGCCATCGCGGAGAAGCACCAGGAAGGCGACCTGCGCGCCTTCAACCTGGCGCTGGACCGGACACTGGAGACCATCGAGCAGCTCTGCGCCTCCGGGGGCGGAGGGGTGACAGGCCTGTCCACTGGCTTCGTGGACATGGACCAGATGCTCACCGGCCTGCACGCGGGCGAACTCATCATCCTGGCCGCGCGCCCCGGCTGCGGGAAGACCAGCCTCGCGCTGAACATCGCCACCAACGCGGTGCTGCGCTCCAAGGTGCCAGCCGCGGTGTTCAGCCTGGAGATGCCCGAGGACCAGCTGGCGATGCGCCTCTTGTCCTCGGAGACGCGCATCGACATGAAGCGGCTGCGCTCCGGCCACCTCTCCCCGGCCCACAAAGAGAAGATCCAACATGCGGCAAGCCAGCTGTGGGCGGCGCCGCTGTACATCGACGACTCGGGCTCGCTCAGCTCCTTCGACCTGCGCACCAAGGTGCGGCGCCTGCAGAGCAAGCTCTCGACCCAGGAGACGCCGCAGAAGCTGGGGCTGGTGGTCATCGACTACCTGCAGCTGATGCACCAGCGCGGGGCGGAGAGCCGCCAGCAGGAGGTCCAGGAGATCAGCCGGAGCCTGAAGGCGCTGGCCAAGGAACTCGAGCTGCCGATCATCGCGCTCTCGCAGCTCAACCGTAAGGTCGAGGAGCGGCGCGGGAAGAACTCCAAGCCCATGCTCTCCGACCTGCGCGAGTCGGGCGCCATCGAGCAGGACGCCGACGTGGTGATGTTCATCCACAAGGAGATCGAGGAGGGCGAGGGCGAGGGAGGCGGGGCCCCGCCGCCGCCGAGCTCGCAGGGCATGGAGGTGGAGCTGGTCGTCGCCAAGCAGCGAAACGGCCCCACCGGCTCGGTGCCGCTCCTGCTCTTCAGCGAGTTCACCCGCTTCGAGAACAAGCTGCGCGAGGGCTATTCGCAGTAGGATCCGGGGGCCTCGCAGGAGGAACCCATGGCCGCAACCGAACGTCCGCTCCGGGTCCTCATCGCCGACGACGACGACCACACCCGCAACCTCTTGCGCGAGCTGGTGGAGGGCTGGGGCTACGTGCCGCTGGTGGCCAAGGACGGCGAGGAGGCGATGCTGCTGGCCGCGCACGGGGCTGACCTCGCGCTCCTGGACCTGATGATGCCCCGCCTCGACGGCTTCACCGCGCTGCAGCGGCTGCGGGCGGCGCCGGCCACGGCGGAGATGCCGGTGATCCTGCTGACCGCCTCCGGCGAGGTGGACGCCAAGCTCCGGGGCATCGAGCTGGGGGCGGACGACTACGTCACCAAGCCCTTCCGCATCTCCGAGCTGCAGCGGCGGGTCTCGGCGGCACTGGAGAAGCGACGCGCGGGCGCGGCCGGGACGACCGGGGACGAGGGGAACAACGACCCGCTGACGGGCGTGGGCACCTTTCCCCAGCTGCGCGAGACGCTGGCCTACGAGGTGGAGCGCGCCAAGCGCTACGGCCGCCCGCTCACCGCGCTGATGGTGGCGGTGGACGCCCCCGCCGACGGCGCCAACGCCGACGCGGCGCTGCTGCAGCAGCTGGCCCAGGCCCTGCGGCGCTCCTTCCGGCTCGCCGACCGAGTCTTCCGCATCGACGTGGAGGCGTTCGTGGTGCTGCTGCCCGAGACCTCCGTGGACGGTGCCCAGGTCGCCGCGGCCCGGCTCACGCAGAGCGTGCGCGAGGAGCCGCTCGAGGCCTCCGCTGGCCCGATGACCATCTCGGTGGGCGTCGCCGACTACCCGCGCTTCGGGAAGGAGAAGGCGGACGACCTGGTGCGCGCGGCCCACCGCGCACTGCAGCGGGCGCAGCGCAGTGGGGCGGCGCGCGTGGAGCTGGCCGCCGAGTGAACTAGAAGCCGCCCGAGACCACCACCCCGTTGCCCGAGGCGCTGACGTAGAGCGGCGCTGAGGGGCGGGAGAGGTCGAGGCCGATGAGCGCGAGGCCCACCACCAGGGAGATGCCGCCACCCACCGCCGCGCCGGGACCTCCGAGGCCATGGCCTACAAGGCCAGCGGCGCCGGCGCGGGACCCGCCGCCGAGCCCGAACG
>CAZAIE010000484.1:0-6033 GCA_964485035.1 uncultured Myxococcaceae bacterium
GTCCCATGGCGAAGGGGATGACGTACATGGTGCGTCCGCGCATCGAGCCCGCGAAGAGGCCGGCGAGGGTGCGCCGCATGGCGGCGGGTTCGGCCCAGTTGTTGGTGGGACCGGCGTCGTCCTCGTGCTCGGAGCAGATGAAGGTGCGGCCCTCCACGCGGGCGACATCGGACGCGCTGGAGCGGGCGAGGTAGCAGCCGGGGCGCAGCTCGGGATTCAGCGCGATCAGGGTGCCGGAGGTGACCATCTCGGCGTAGAGGCGGTCCCGTTCGGCGACGGAGCCGTCGCACCAGTGGACCGCATCGGGCTGGGCGAGGTCGGCGACGCCGGCGACCCAGGTGACCAGTTCGTCCGGGGCGTTCGCGGGCGCAGAGGATGCGATGACGGCGGTTTCCAGGGCCATGGGTTCTCCTTGGCTGGTGAGCGCGGCGTTGCGTGTGCTCCTCATCTTGCCTAATCGGGGGCGATCTGGCGACTTGCTCGTTTCAATACATGATTTCACCGAACGATGTTAAAGTGACCCCGAGGGGTATGCCGCCGACGTTGTCGGAGCAGGCTGCAGCGGAGTGTGCCAGGGCGCTTTGAGGGGGTGCCAAGGGGAGCTGGCCGTCGCCCGAGGCGCATTCCGCTGCCCCGATCCCTCCTTCTTCTGGACGGTCCCTGAGGAGTGTCCGAGGAACGAGGACGCGTCACGAAGGGCCACCCGCCCTCAGTTGGACGCTTCCCAGCCCGGTCAAGTAGGGTTGACGACGCCCGAGAGAGCGCCTGTGGCTCAATGGATAGAGCATCTGACTACGGATCAGAAGGTTGGGGGTTCGAGTCCCTCCAGGCGCGCCGACGCGAAAGAGAGCCTGAGCCCCTGCTCAGGCTCTTCACCTTTTGGGGCTTCACGACGATGCTCCGCGCCGCTGAGGTGAGCTCGCAGAGAGGCTGCTCACCAGCGCAGGCAGACGTGCTGTCGCACTCGATCCGGCGGCTGTCGATCGGGCTGATCCGTGGCTGTCTTGCTGAGGAGTTTGCCGCCTGCCTCGTGATCAGGGACACCGCCTATGGCTGGATCGCCGGCAAGGCCATCCCCGCGCACCGCTCGGGCGGCTTCGGAAGTCCCGAGCCATCGAGATCGAGGAGTGGGGGCAGCAGAGGGGCCGCTCACCAAACAGCGGGAAGAGCGAGTGAGCCTCGGGACACCTCGATAGGGTCGACATCGTGTCTGGGGTTGGTGTCACCTTGAGTGCTGGCGAGAGCGCATGCGGGAAGCAAGGGTCGCCGACGCTGCCGGAGCCAGGTCAGGTTGTCGAAGTACGAGGCTCTACTTGGGCCGTCTCGAATGTGCAAGCGCAGGGACTCCCACGCAGTCCGGCGGACGAGACGATCGCTCAGCTGAGCCATGTTGTCGATCTTCAGTCGCTCGACGAAGGCAGCCTCGGGGCTCAGCTCAGTGTCGTATGGGAACTCGAAGTCGGGCACACCGTCACTCCGGCACAGGGGCTTCCCGACCTGATCCACACGGACGGATTCGACCAGCTCGAGACGCTTGCAGGCTTCATCGACGCGATGCGCTGGGGAGCCGTGACGAGCGCAGATCCGAATCGCTACCAGGCTCCGTTCTGGTCGGGCGTGAACGTCGAGGCGTACCAGCTCGAACCACTCCGGCGGGCTCTTGGCGCACCACGGGCGAACCTGCTGCTCGCCGACGACGTGGGCCTTGGCAAGACCATCGAGGCGGGTCTGGTAATCCAGGAACTGCTCCTGCGCCACCGCGCCCGGACGGCGGTGATCGTGTGCCCGCCAAGCCTGTCGCTGAAGTGGCGCGACGAGATGCGCGAGAAGTTCGGTCTGGAGTTCACGATCGTGAACTCCGAGCTGATGGCCGAAGTCCGGCGCACGCATGGGCTTCAGGCCAACCCGTTCCAGATCTTCCCCCGGGTGATCGTGAGCATGGCTTGGTTGCCACAAGTGCGCGCGCAGCGCCTGCTGCGCGACGTGTACGCGCAGGCGAGCAATCCGAAGACCGGCAGCCGGTACGCGTTCGACGTTTTGGTGGTCGACGAGGCGCACCATGTTGCACCGTCGAGCCCGTCGGCGATCGCCGGTGGACGTGGGTACGCCGTCGACACCCAACGCACGGTCGCCGTGCGCCAACTCGCCGAGAAGTGCGAGCACCGCCTGTTCCTGAGCGCGACGCCACACAACGGCCACCCCGAGTCGTTCACCGCGCTGATGGAAATGATCGACCCCCGCCGCTTTGCCCGTGGCGCGGATCTCGACTCGACCGCACTCAAGGACGTGACGGTCCGCCGCCTGAAGACCGACCTGACCGGCAAGGGCTTCAAGAAGCGCAAGGTCAGCATGATCCCGTTCGAACCGGCCGACGACGAGCAGAAGATGTTCGCCCTGCTTGATGAGATCGTCAGGAAGAGCGCGAAGCTGAATGGCACCAAGCCAACCGGCGACATCGTGACGATGCTGCTGAAGAAGCGCTTCCTTTCGAGCCCATTCGCGTTCGGAATGACGCTGAGCAACTACCTCGCCTCGAGGGCGGGTCGCGGGCTGTCCGAGGACGAGTACGACGATATCTTCGGCGAGGGCCAGTCCGACGAGGAGGAGGGCCTGTGGGAGCAGGACGAGTCGGAGAAGCTCCGCGAGTCCAAGGAGTCCGACCCGCTCAGCGCCGCCGAACCAGGCGAATTGGAGACCCTCGCGAACTGGGGCCTTGGCTATGAGAGCCGCGCCGACTCCCGCCTCGACCAGCTGATCCGGTTCCTCGATGCCGTCTGCCGCTCCGACGGCAAGCTCTGGTCCAGCGAGCGCGTCGTGGTGTTCACCGAGTACGCCCACACCGTCGAGTGGCTCACTCGCGTGCTGCGGCAGAAGGGGTACAACGATGGCCGCCTGGCGGTCATCCAGGGCTCCACCCCGCCCGAGGAGCGCGAGTACATCCGCTCCCAGTTCACCGCCGACCCGTCCAAGGAGCCGGTGCGGGTGCTGCTCGCCACGGACGCCGCGGGCGAGGGCATCGACCTTCAGACTTACTGCCACCGGCTGGTGAACTTCGACATCCCGTTCAACCCGTCGCGCCTGGAACAGCGCATCGGCCGCATCGACCGCTACGGCCAGACCCAGCGGCCCGAGGTGTATCACTTCGTGCCCGAGCGGGAGTCCTCGACCTACGGCTCCGACCTGCGGTTCATGGAGATCATCGCCCGCAAGATCGCCCAGGTTGAGTACGACCTCGGCTCGGCCAACCAGGTCGTCGGTGCGGAGATTCAGGGCCACTTCGGCAAGCGCGTTACGACGAAAGCGAAGTCCAAGGGCGTGGACACCAACGAGGTGATCAACCAGGCGCTGGCGGGCGGCATGGAACTCAACGCCCGCCTGACCCAGCTGGAACAGGGCTACGACGCCTCCCGTACGGAGATGCACCTCGACCCTGCGAACCTGCGCCGCGTCGTCGACACTGCGCTGCGGATCAACCACCAGTCGCCGCTCATCCCGAACTACGACTTCGCCCAGGACACCGACGCCGAGGTCTTCACCGTCCCGACCCTTACTGCCGGGTGGCGCGACACGCTGCGCGGCCTCGACACCCGGCTCGACCCGGGCGTGCTGCGGCCCATCACCTTCGACCCGGACGCCGCCGACGGCCGCTCGGACCTGGTGTACGTGCACCTCGGCCACCCGATCGTGCAGAAGGCGCAGCGCCTGCTGCGGCGCTCGCTGTGGAGCATCGACTCCACGCTGCGCCGCGTCACCGCAGTCGTCGTCGACGACCTCGAGGAGTCCTTCGTCGCGGCCGTCACACGCATGGTGCTCGTCGGCCGCGGCGGCGTCCGCCTCCACGAAGAGGTGTTCCTCGCCGGTGTCCGCCTCCACGGTCGGCGCGCGATGGCCGAGGAACGCGCGGAGGCCGCGCTCGACACCGCCCTCGACCAGGAAGACTTGGCCCTCGCCGACGATCGCGTTCGCGACCAGCTCTGCGACCTGTGGAACGTGCCCGACGCGCCACTCCGCCTTCGCCTGGAGGAGTCCATGCGAGCGCGCGCGGAACGCAAGCAGATACAGGTGACCGAGCAGCTCCAGCGCCGCGAGGCCGCCGACGTGCAACGCGCACGGGACATCTTCGCCGCGTTCCGAGCGAACCTCCGCGACTCCCTCGCCAGGCTGCGCGCCGAGGAGGCCGAAGCGCAGGGGCAGCTGTTCACCGACACCGATCAGGAACGCCAGTGGCGACGGGATCGAGAGGCCATGCAGCGCCGCCTCGACGAGCTCGATGACGAAGAGGCGCGCGAGATCACCGCGATCAAGGACAGGTACGCCGACGTGAAGCCCCACACGACCGCCGCCGCCGTGGTCTTCGCGCTCACCCGCAACGACGCAGACGGGTGGCGCGACTGATGGCACGCCGACCCGTACGCAACCGCCCTGCCAAGAGCGCCGTAGACCTGCACCGCGCTTGGCTCGAACTCGTGGACACCGAAGGCCCTTTCCTCGCCATCTCGCCGCTGAAGCGCGTCTGGCCCGAAGGAATGCCGCAGCTCGCCGAGGCGCGCAAAGCCGACCTCTCCGATGCCCGCAAGGACTTCGAGTCCGTCTGGGAGCGCTACGACCGCAATCCCGGCTCCGACACCGCGCTGGACACCTACCGTGCGGCCCGCGACAAGTGGGTCGAGACCGTGCTGCGTGATGTCGCGGGCTGGGCCGAATCGCTCGCCTGGGGCGAGGTAGCGGGCGTCACCGCGCAGTCCCCGAACCGTGCGGTCACCGTCCGCGCCCAGGCATCGCTCCAGGGCGATGACGGGCTCGGCGCGATCGTGCATGTCATCGACCCGGTCGACTCGCTCCGCGACGTGCCGGGCGACCTGTGGGCGGCGAACCCCGTCGATCGCGTCGAGGCCATGCTCCGCGAGAGCAAGGTGCCGATCGGCATCGTCACCGACGGCCGCTGGTGGGGACTCGTCTGCGCACGCGAGAACGCGATGGCCGCCTCCGGCGTCGTCGACGCGCTCACGTGGACCGAGGAGCCCCGCACCCGCGACGCATACCTGGCGCTGATCGGACGCCAGTACCTCATCGGCGGCGACCCCGCGGAGCGTCTCCCGGTGCTCTTTGGGGAGTCGGTCGCCGCCGCTGAGGAGATCACCGAGGCGCTGGGTGCCCAGGTGCGCCGTGCGGTCGAGCTGCTCATCCAGTCCTTCTCCGAGTCCGCAGCCGACGCGAAGCGGCGCAGCCTGCCTGATCCGCTCCCCTCCCGCCCGCACGACAGCTACGAAGCCGCCGTCACAGTGATGATGCGCGTGGTCTTCCTGCTCTTCGCCGAAGAGCGCGGGCTGCTGCCCCAGGGTGAGCTGTTCGATCAGGGCTACGGCATCGCCGGCGAACTCGACCAGCTCGTCGCCCGCGAGTCCGCCGAGAGCGAGGAAGCCCTCGACGCGACCTCGCTCGCCTGGCACCGGCTGCTGGCCACCAGCAACGCCCTCTACCGGGGCGCGACCTTCGAGAACCTGCGCATGCCCGCCTACGGTGGCTCTCTGTTCGACCCGGCGCGATTCCCGTTCCTGACCGCGACCAACGACCTCGGCACCCTGGGCGTTACCGTCTCCGACCGAGTCATGCTGCACGTCCTCCGAGCCGTGCAGATCGCCGAGATCAAGGGCGAGGCCAGACGCATCTCGTTCCGCGACATCGACGTCGAGCAGATCGGATACATGTACGAGGGCCTGCTCGGCTACACCGCGACGGTCGCCCCCGAAGTGGTGCTCGGCATCATCGGCACCCGCGGCGAGGAGCCCGAGATCCCGCTGGCGAAGATGGAGGAACTCGCCGCCACCCACAGCGACCGCAAGAGGCTCGCCAAGGCGATCCGCGCATGGGTCGAGACCGACCAGCCCTCCGCGAAGCCGTCCTCCGAGGCCGCCATCGCCAAGGCCATCGACGCCACCGCTGACCCCGGCATCGTCAGCGCCCTCACCCAGGCCGTCGGCGACGACCTCGACCTGCGGGAACGCGTCAGGCCGTGGCTGGGGCTGGTTCGCC
>CAZAIE010000485.1:0-6017 GCA_964485035.1 uncultured Myxococcaceae bacterium
GCGCGAGGGCGTAGACCAGCTCGACGCCGAAGGACGCGACCGCGAGCTCGCGCAGGAGCACCACCTGGCCCAGCACCGAGACGACGCCGACGGACACGAGCCAGGCGCGCATGGCTCAGGACCAGACGCCCGCGA
Source organism: uncultured Myxococcaceae bacterium (assembly GCA_964485035.1). GTDB lineage: Bacteria > Myxococcota > Myxococcia > Myxococcales > UBA5297 > CAZAIE01. The sequence goes on from CAZAIE010000485.1 coordinate 136, forward strand.
TGGGCTCCTTGCACGCCGGGCAGCGCCCGCCCACGAGCCGGTTCGCGGTCACGAACATGTGGCTGCGCTCGATGACCGGCTTGCGGCACTTGGGGCAGAAGGTGGTGTTGCCCGGGTGTCCGGGGACATTGCCCACGTAGACGTGACGCAGGCCCGCGGCCCGTCCCAGCTCATAAGCCTTCTCCAGCGTGGCCACCGGGGTCCGCGGCAGATTCGGCAGCAGGTAGTCGGGGTGGAAGCGCGTGAAGTGCAGCGGGACGTCGGGGCCCAGCTCGCCCGCGACCCACTTCGGCAGCTCCCGGAGCGCGGCTTCGGAGTCGTTCAGCGTGGGCACCACCAGGTTCACCACCTCCAGGTGCACCTTCGTCCGGGCGATCTGCTTGAGCGTGCGCAGCACCGGGGCCAGCTCTGCGCCCGAGACGTCCCGGTAGAAGGACGGGGTGATTCCCTTCAGGTCGATCTTGATGGCCGAGAGGACCTGGCACATCTCGGCGAGCGGCTCGGCCTGCATGTAGCCGCACGAGACGAGCACGCTGCGCACGCCCTGCTCCCGGGCGGCGCGCGCGATGTCCAGCAGGTACTCCGCGAAGACGGTGGGCTCGTTGTAGGTGAAGGCGATGACCGGAGCCCCGCGGCCCCTGGCCTGCGCGGCGATCTCCGTGGGGGCGCGCACCGCCACGTCGTAGTCCTCGGGCGCGGCCTGCGAGATGGAGAAGTTCTGGCAGAACTTGCAGCGCAGCGGGCAGCCGGAGGTGCTCAGCGAGTACGCCGAGGCGCTGGGGAGGAAGTGGTAGAAGGGCTTCTTCTCGATGGGGTCGACCTGGATCGCCATCGGCCGGCCGTAGACCAGGCTGCGCAGCTCGCCCTTCACGTGAATCCGCGCCCGGCACTTCCCCCGCTCACCCTCGGCCAGCACGCAGCCGTGGGCGCAGAGCAGGCACTTGATGAGCAGGGGGCCGTGGTCGTGGGGCGCCTTGACCTTGCCCGTGTGACACGTCGCGCACGCGGTGCCGGGGGCGGTGGCGGCCCAGAAGCGCGCCCGGGGCGCGCGTTCCACCAGCGACGCCAGGGTCGTGTCTCCCCAAGCCTCGTCCGAGCGGCCGAGAAGGCACGCCGCGGCAGCGAAGGCCGTGCCCCGCAGCAGCTCGCGGCGCGACAGCACGTGGGCCGGTCCGGTCACGGCGGGTCGAGCTTGCGCTCCATCTCCGCGGCGCGCTTGAGCCCGTCCTCCTCGATCCGCTTCGCCGCCTCCTTCTGCTGCTTGTACGCCTCGGCGGGGGGCTGCCCCCCACTGGTCTTCGAGCCCTGGCCGGTGACGTAGAAATGCGCGATCACGGCGGTCAGCGCCGCGGCGATGAGGAACATGAACAAGCGACCCATGAAGACCTCCGGCGAGAGCGCCACAAGGATGGGTGGACGCCCGACGGGGGTCAAGGTGGCGCGCGGGCGTGTTTGGGCTACCCTCCCGCTGCGATGACCGACACCTGGATCCTTCTGCCCCGGACGCGGGGTGGCCCCGCCGAAGAGCTTCCCCGGAGCGAGCAGCTGCTCGACGGGCTCCTGACCGCGCCGCGCCCGGCGCTGCGCTTCTACGACGCGCCCGACTACGCCCTGGTCCTCGGCCCTGGCCAGAAAGGGGAGGACCTCGACAGGGTGGCCTGCGCCCAGCTCCCACTCGGGGTCCATCGCCGGGGCAGCGGCGGCACGGCGGTCCTCTGGCACCCCGGGTTCCTGATGCTCGACGTGGCGCTCCCCGCCGGCCACCCGCTGCACCACTCGGACATCACGCTCTCGTACCAGTGGCTCGGGGAGGCCTGGGCCAGGACCCTGCAGCGCCTCGGCATCGACGCCCAGCCGATTCCCATCGACGAGGCCCGGGCGGACACCCGTGCGCTGGAGCCCGCCTTGAAGCGCATCTGCTTCGCCGGGCGCTCGCCCTTCGAGGTGCTGGTTGCCGGTCGCAAGCTGGTGGGGCTGTCGCAGAAGCGGCGACGCCAGGGGACGCTCCTGCAGGCGGGGCTGTACTGGCGCTGGGAAGGAGCGCGGCTGGCGGAGGTGATGGTGCAGGACCCCGACCAGCGGGCGGCGTTGGTGGGCCAGCTCGGAGCGCGGGTGTGCGGCCTCGACCAGGTCGCGACCCCCGTCCCCGACGACGAGACGGTCGCGGCGCGCTTCCTCGCAGTGCTCGCCGAGCGCCATTCGATCCGCTTCGAGCAGCCTTCCGCGGAGCCTCCGTCTCCTTGAAAAGCCCTCTTCTTTCTGGGTGAATAGGAGGCGTGTTCGCAGTGCACCGGCCCTCACGGCCGGTGGGGGATCCAGCAGAAACTGTCGCGAGGGGTCGGTGATGGACGAGGTCTCAGGACCTTCAGTGGGGCAGGCAGCGTCTGTGGACATGTTCGACTCGACGGGGCGCAGGCTGCGGCTCCATGGGCGGATCAGTTGGGTCGACGCCGGGACGCTGGTCATCGCCTTGAGCGGCGGGGATCGTGTGCTCGGCGCCCCGAGCGGTGCGCAGGCCGTGGTCGAGTGCCGCGACGACCGCGGGAACATGCGCTTCATGAGCACGGTGCTGGAGTTCAAGCTCGAGAAGGGGCTGCAGGTCGTGCTCGAGGCGCCGCCCTACGTCGCGCGCCTGCAGAGCCGCAAGTTCACCCGCCACGGGCTGCGCACCAAGATCTCGTACCTCGTCGAGGGCGAGCGGGAGCGGCGCACCGCGATGACCGAGGACCTGGGCGGCAACGGCGTGCGCCTGGCGACCGACCGGGTGGTGGGCACCGGCGCGATGCTGGCCCTGGAGATCGACCTCGACGGGGCGGTGTGCACGGGGGCCGGGCAGGTGAAGCACGTGAACCGCGGCGAGGGCGCCGACCGCTTCACCTACCTCTGGGGCGTGGAGTTCACCGCGATGGACTCGGCGAACCTCAACCGGCTGTGGGCCTTCCTCAGGACGCGGTTCGAGAAGCGCTGATCAGCCGGCGCGGCTCCCGTCCAGGATGCGGCGCACGCTCTCCTCGAGCTGGGTGACGAGGGCTCCCATCACGCTCTCCAGCTCGTCGTCGCTCGCGCCCACGCTGCGCTTGAGGGCCGCGCGCGTCTCGTCGAGCAGGTGCTTGCGCGCCTCGGCGAGCCAGCGCCGGACGCTCGAAGGGTCGGCGCGGTAGACCCGGGCGAGCTTGGCGGTGCTCAGCCCGTCGAGGAGGTTCAGCCGCAGCAGGGTGCGTTCGCGGGCGGAGAGGGCGCGGAAGCCGTCCTCGAACGCCTGCTTGAAGGCATCGCGGTAGCGGGCCTTGACGTAGCCCAACTCGGGGGGCGCGACCGGGGCGCAGAGCTGGGAGGGCAGCTCCTCCTGCTCGGCCTGGCCCTTGCCGCGACCGAGGTTCAGGGCCACGCGGAGCGCCGCCATCCGCGTCCAGGCGACCAGCGGACCGCGCCCGGTGTACTCGGCGATCTTCCCGGGGCCTTCGGCAGCGACGAAGAGGCGCTGTCGCAAGACCTGGAGCGCCTCCTCGACCACGTCTGGGCCGAGGCGTCGTCCGACCAGTGCCGCGCGGGCCTGGGGTAGCACCCGGCGCTCGAACTCGGCCAAGGCGTCGCTGCGCCCGGCCCGGCACCCGGCCGCGAGCCACAGGTCCTCGGCCGCGAGCCCTGGCAGGGACGTCACCCCCGCGCCAGCGAGGTGGGCCGCGAGGTCGTCTTCCGTGACTCCAAGCGCAGGCCAGGCCAGGCGGCCACACTCAGCGAGCTTCGCGAGGTCAGGGGAAGTCACCACGCAGCGATGCTAGTCGTGGCGCTCAGGAGCGTAAACGGCGCCGCGCGGGACACTCTGCGTACCGAGTCCACCCAGTCGACCCGGTCCACCCAGTCCACCAAGGGGCAGGCCAAGCTGGCCCGCCCCTCGTGCTTCAGTGCTACGGCAACCGGCCCGTCTTCAGGAACACCGCGGCCCGGGTCTGGGCGGCCTGAGTGGTGGCCAAGTCGGCGCCATTGAGCAAAAACCCGTGGCGGTTGGGGGCCGCCGGTGCGGCACCCGTGTAGCTATCGACCGAGCACTGTGTGGCGCCGGCATTGGTGGCGGCCACCAGCAGGTCGGTGAGCGCATTGGGGACCACCTCGTCGTCACTGATGCGCTGGACCAGGACCGCCCGTCCCATGAGCTGGGGCATGCCGCGGAGCAGCCCCTTCGCCGCGGTCTGGGCGGCGCCCGCCTCGGAAACCCACTTGGCGAAGCCCAGGAACTGCTCGGCCTCCGGCGTCCCGGGCACGATGCCCTGGGCCTGCAGCCCGGCCATCCACTGCGCCTTCATCGGCGCGAACGCGGGCGAGCCGAGCACCAGGTCCAGCAGGTCGGTCCCGGGGGCGTTCAGCACCACGCGCTGCACGTTGGGGCTCGCGGCCGAGTAGAGCGTCCCGAGCATTGCGCCGATGCCCTGCCCCAGGAAGTGGAGCGACCCTGCGTCGAGGGTGCCGGTCGTGTCTTGCAGGTCGCTGGAGGCGAGCAACCGCTCGACTTGTGCAAGGTCCAGCACGTACTGGCGCTGCGCGTCGCGCGTGGCGAACGGGTTGGCCAGATCGATGAGGCTCCACCCCGAGATCTTCGGGACCCCGTCCGTCCTCGCGAGATCGGCGGCCTGGCACTTCCAGTTCGTCTCGCGGGCGTCGGTCATCACGCAGCTGCCCTGACCGAGCGCGGTGCAGAACAGGTCAGGGTCGACGCCCAGAGTCGCGGCGAGGCCGCACGGCGCGCGGAAGCCGCTGCGGCTGACGCACATTCCCGACGCGGTGTCGCACCGCTGCGTTGCGGGGTCGGCGCAGGCTGCGTCGTCGGTCACCGTGGTGCCCAAGACCTTCGAGAGCCAGGCGCCGGAGCCGGTGCAGCTTGCCCGGTCACCGTGCCCCGGGGCATCGACGGCGAAGACCGCGAAGCCAGCGGAGGCGAGCCCGTTGGCCACCGCCAGGGCGTCCTGGCGCTGCCGCTGGAAGTCGTGCTGGAAGATCACCACCGGCAGGCCGGAGGCGGGCGCGGTCTTGGGGGTGACGAGCAGGAACGAGGCGCGGGCTCCGACCGGTGCTCCCAGCGTGCCGCCAGGGCCCGTGAGCGCCGAGGGCAGGACGACCCGGCCCGCGTACACCTTGTCGATCGCGGTGCGGGGCATCCCCTTCGCGTCCATCTGGGCGAAGGCGGTCGAGGAGCCGTCCACCGCGAACGCCGGGCCCGCCGGGAAGCGGGCTGCCCAGGCCGAGCCCGGCAGCGCGTGCAGGGCCTGGAGCGCGCGCACCGTGCTCTGCGTCTTGAAGGTCCACACGAGGCCCAGCTGCTCGCGCGGGATGCCCGCGGAGGCCAGCCCCTGCAGCAGCGGCGCGTGGGCCACGCGGATGGCCTCCAGCTGCGCCGCCTGCGCCTTGGGAAGGTCCGGGATGAGGCTCTCGCCGCGATCGTCGATGAGCGGGTGGCTGGAGCGCAGCAGGGCGAAGGTCGTGGAAGCGTGGACCATCCGGCCCTGGACGTCCTTCACCCCGGTGGTGAGGTAGGCCGCGTACTGCGTGCCCTCTTCGAGGGGCACCGGGCCCGAGAACTGGAGCTGCTCGGGCGCCGTCGCGGTCGCCGCCTGGACATTCGCCCTCCAGGGGACCGGGCGCGTCGGTGCCGAGACGTCGAGCATCGCCGCGTGGCCTCCGAGCGTCGCCGGGTCGATCGTCCCGACGTCGATGGCGCCCTTGGCGGCGGAGTTCTCGCTCACCGCCGGCACCGTGGTCGAGAAGCCGTCGAGCGTGTTGAGCCCCTGGACGAGCGCCAGCTTCGCCCCGGTGAGCCCGGCCGTGGGCAGCGCGACCCGGCCGGTCGCGCTGCCCACGGCCGGGCTCACCGGGGCGAAGCTGGCGCT
>CAZAIE010000486.1:0-6010 GCA_964485035.1 uncultured Myxococcaceae bacterium
CCGCCTCGGTGACGCCTGTGTCGCGGCCATCGGAGGACGCCGTCGCCGCGAAGCACGCACTCGCCAGAGACAGAGGCGGACGGCTCGGGGCAGGGGTCGGCCGAGAACGAGCACGACTCGCCTTGGGCATCGAGCAGCAGGAGGCAGATCTCCGAGGCCCCGCAGCCGACCGAGCGCGTCTCAACGCCGGTTGCAGACGGATGGGAGTACATCAGACACATACGGTTGCCTGAGTCGCCACCCACGGTGACAGTGCCGCAGACCGCCTCGGTGACGCCTGTGTCGCGGCCATCGGAGGACGCCGTCGCCGCGAAGCAGCCGGTCAGCGCCAGCGCTGCGCACAGCACGGCCACAAACGATTCACGCATTGGCTGCTCCTGACGCAAGGTGGATCCGGAACGCGGACGCTCAACCCACTCGATCCGAGCAGGTTAGCAGTGGCTATCCGGCGCGGAGGCCGGGACGGGCGGGGCGCGGAACTGCCGCTCTCGTCCCTCATCGATGACGGCCCCGACGGATTGGGGTTCTGGAACGACCGCCAGGCGCAACAGCCGGACTCAGTATGAAATCCCCAGCAGCTCGTAGCCCGGGGCATTGCTGATCGAGTAGGTGGCGGTTCGCACGTGGGTTTTCGAGTAGAGGTCGCGGGAGGTGGCAGTGAGCAGGTGGAGCACGCCGGTGTAGCTGCCCGGCAGCCGGCGCACAACCAGCTTGCTGTTGGGGAAGAAGGTCTTCGACTTGGGGTTGCCGAGAATCACCCGCGCAGCGTCGATGGCCCCGAAGCTCCGATCGACGAGCACGCCCACGAGCGGGAACGCCTTGTCCTTCGGGACCGCCGTGTTGTCCAGGATGGCCTCCATGAACTGGAGGTCGTAGTCCTGGGGCACCACGTAGAGTTCCGCTCCGGGGCCGTACTGCGCCTCGAGAGCGCGTGTGGCGGCGGCGGCCTCGGCACGTCGCTGGGCCTCGGACTTCGGTGGGGTGGGCCGCTGGACCGCGACGAAGCGCGCGCCGGTCTTGCGCTCGAGGTAGCGCATGACCTCGGAGTGCTGGTCCACGAACTTCGGGCCCTGGCTGAAGGTCGTGTAGACCCGGTGTCGTTCCAGGAAGGGGTTGATGGCATCGGCTCGAGCGCCGCCGGTGAGGAGCGCGTCGACGGTGGCCTGGTCGGCCTCCGAGAAGGGGTTGGTGAGGCGGAAGAGGGGAGGGATGTCGTCCCGGTTCGGGTCGGCCCCGAGCGCGAGGAAATGGCGCACCAGCTCTGCGTCGCGCACGGCCGCGGCCGCATGGAGGTAGCGCCCCTCGTCCAGCAGGGTCTTTCGCTGTGCCGGCGAGAGGGAGTCGAGTCGGGGTCCGAGCCAGCTCTTCACCTGGTCGGTCGGGGCCCCAGCGAGGCGCGCGGTGACCGCCGCGGCGTTCGGGGTCGGGACGAGACCACGCTCGAGCAGCGTCCTGGCGATGGGAACCATCGGGCTCGGGTCCCAGGCTCCGGCGAGCGTCCGCTCCAGCTTCTCGAGCACGCAGTCGAGCTCCCGGGGCCGAGCGTTGGGCTGGTCCACCAACCACCGCGCGGTGTCGAAGGCATTGTTCTGGAGCGCGGTGCAGACGGGACTGCAGCCCTCGGGCGCTGGGTCGGCACCGCGCTCGACCAGCAGCTTCGCGATCTCGAGGTCGGTCGTGCCGCACAGGATCGGCTGGTTGGCGTACGGGCAATCCGTGCAGCCGTGGGGGAGGTTCGGGTTGGCTCCCGCATCGAGGAGCATCCGCACCACCTCGAGCCGCTTGTGGTAGGTCGCCTCCAGGAACAGCGCCGAGCTGCCTTCGGAGTTGCGCTGGTTCGGATCCGCGCCGTCGGCCAGCAACTGCTTCATGCGCGCCGTGTCGCCGTCGAGACTCGCGCTGACCAGGGGCGCACAGGCGGTCGAGAGCAGCGCGAGGAAGACAAGCAGGGGGCGGCTCATGGCGGCAGTTCCTCCCGAGGTCGCAGCGCGGCTCCGCCGCAACCGAAGTGCTCGTGCCGACCATCCAGCGGCGGAGCCGCGGTCGACAGTCGACAGTTGAGGGTCGAGAGCAGGCCTCACGACCCGCCGGCCGGTTGCTGCGGTGCACTACAAATCCTCCCGCCCCGAGAAGCTTTCGAGCGGTAGTAGTTCAGTGGTTGTGGTGGTGGGCATGGGAGAGTGAGCATCTCTTCTGTTCGGCGGCGCGGCGGTCGCGCTGGCACCGTGCCGGATGATCGGGCGGGACTCGGGCGGAGGGAAGTCCTCTTGAGTGGCACGGCACTCCCGCCACTCGCTCCTTGGCATCCCGTCCCCTCTGGGGCACAACCTCAGGCGACCCGGAGGCACGACATGGCGAAGAAGCCGCTGAAGCTCGAGAACGGTGTGGCGTGGACCGACGAGATGAAGGAGCAGGTCCTGGGGTGGAGGCCGGGCCCCTGTCCCGAGCTCGCTCCGCTCGACGAGGTGCTCGAGGAGCGTCGGGAGCGGGTCCAGAACAAGGCGCAAGGCGGGAGGATCAACCTCGTCCCGAAGATCATCGAGGGCAGGGCGCAGACGGCCGCGCACCTTCTTCCGCTGACCGACGCCGTGCTGGCGATGATCGAGTCGGGCGATCCGGTTCCCAAGGGGTCCCTCGACGTCGGCACCGAGGCGGCGCTCGTGGCCTTGGAACTCTATCGGCCGTACTGCGCCATCGAGTTCTGGCTCCACCGCGAGGGTCCGCTCTTCGCCCTCCGCGCGTTGGTGAAGTCCCACGAGTTCTGCTCCAGCGCGCGCACCATCTCCAGCTACGGCAAGCCGATCTACCTGCGCGACGGCTGGGAGGATGCCGGCAACAGCCCCGAGTACGCCGAGAACGCCTGGCTCAAGCTCCGGCAGGCGGTCAACGCGGCCGACGAGGCCACCTACGCCGAGCTCCGCCAGGAAGCCGACGCGCTGCGTGCCAAGGCTCCTGTCGCGGTGCAGGCGTGGATCGCCTTTGCCTTCACCGCCGAGCGCGCCTGGGCGGACGAGGCCGCGAAGCAGGTCGTTGCGGCGTTCCGAGAGGCGAGCGGTTGGTGCCGGTGCCTCGTCGCCGTGGCGAGCATCGAGTGGGGCGTCAAGCTGGCGCAGAACAAGCAGTGGGTCCTGGGCGAGGAGCACCTGCTCACGCTGCTCGCGCGGGAGGGCGGCGCCGCCGCGCCGGTGCTGCTCGCGGCCCTGGACACTGCGAGCAACAACGACGATCGGAAGACGTACGCCACGCTGCTCTCGCGGGTCGAGACCGAGGAGGCCGCGCGAGGACTCGCCCGCTACCTCGGCCACAAGGGAGTCGCTCCCATCGCGCAGAAGTACTTCAAGCGCGTGCCCGAACTGGCGAGGCGCGTGCTCGAGCCGCTCGCCGAGGGGAAGGGCGCCCAGGCCGTCGCTGCCAAGGTCGTGCTGGCGTCGCTCGGATAGTGGGCCTGCCGTCGGTGCACGCGACTCAGGCGACGCGCATCCCGAAGGATCTGGCCAGCGCGGCCGCCGCCTGCACCGAGATCCGCAGGCCTTTGACTCGGTTCTTCGCCGGGTCCACGAAGGCGCCCTCGGCGGTCGAGAACTCCGCGCTGCGCAGGTCGCAGCCCTGGAAGGTGGCGGCGGTGAGGTCGGTCCCGGAGAAGTCCGACTCCTGCAGGTCGCAGTCGAGGAAGCTCGCCTCCTGCGCCCGGCAGCGCAGGAACGGGGTCCTGCGCAGGCACGTCCCGGCGAAGGTGGTGTAGCGCAGGCTGCACTCCTCGAAGGCGAGTCGCGTCGAGAGCGGCAGCTTCTCGAACGTGACCCCCATCAGCTTGCAGCGCTGGAACCGCACGCCGGTAGCGCTCAGGTCGCCCGGGCTCGACTGCGACAGGTCGCAGTCCTCGAAGGTGCAATCCTCCAGGCGCGCCTCGGACCAGCGGGTCTCGCTGAGCTTCGAGCTCCGGAAGGTGCAGCGGAAGAACTCCTTGCCGGCGAAGCGGAAGCCGGTGAGGTCCAGGTCGGAGAACGAGCAGTCCTTGAAGAACTCCTCGGTTTGGAGACTCTCGAGCAATTCCATGGGCAGGGACCTTCGCCCATGGCGGGGTGCGTGGGAAGGATTGGTTCCGAGTGTGGCCCTTGGCTGAAGAAGTCCGGGAACTCTGTGGTGGCGGGACGCCCGCAGCCACAGTGCTCTGACTACACCGCGGCAATCGCGATTCTCTTCTCCGCGACGTCCAGGTAGATGCGTCCGCCCGGGAGGCTCGTGTCGACCTCGAGCCGCAGCCCGCCGATGACCACGATCACCCCGGGGTGGATCCTCCGCCGCGCCAGCACCGAGCCTCCCGCCCCCTGGGCCAGGCGCAGCAGCTCTGCCTCCAGCGCCGCCCGCAGCTCCTGCACCCGCCGCTGGGCGGCATCCCGCGCGGCCAGGGTCGCGGCGACCGCCCGTCGCCTGGACTCGGGGATGCTCTGCAGCAGTGCCGCTCCGTCGCTGGTGCCCACCACGCGGGTGGCTTCGCGCACTGCCTCTTCGGCGAGTGCCAGCTCCCGCTGCAGCCGGTCGCGCTCGGGGCTCTCCTGCTCGAGCTGGATGAGGGTGCTGGTCTGCAGCTCCGAGCCCAGCTCGTTGGCCTCCACGCCACGGCCTGCGCGCACCACGCCGCCCTGGATCCGTCCGCGGCCCTTGGTGGCCAGCACGCGTCCGCCCGCGCTCACCTCGCTGTTGGTGCAGTCGTTGTCCACGACCACGTCGCCCTTCGCCTGCAGCCGCGCGTTCTCTGCGAAGTGGCAGCGGATGGATCCAGCCGCGTTGAGTCGCCCCTTGCCGTGCATGGAGATCCCGCGCCGGACCTCGATGTCGCCCCCGACGTCCACGACCGCGCCGCCCACGGTGTCTCCCACCACGAGGCTGCCCGCGCAGGCGACCGAGAATCCGGTGCGGATGCTGCCCTGGACGCTCACCGAGCCGTGTTCGGCGTGGAGGTTTCCGCTGGAGTAGTCCACGTCGCCGGTGACGTTGAGCACCTGCGTGACGGCGAGGCTCCCGCGCGCGCAGACGACGACGCCGTCGCTGGTCGCGGTCAGGGTTCCGTCTGCGGCGCGCGAGACGCCCCCGGCGAGGGTCAGCTCGACCGCCTTGCCGTCGACGGCAGGCAGCGTCCGTCCGAAGACGTCGCGCCCGCTGGTCCCGCGGGTCGGTGGGAGCACTCGTCCGAGCCGATCGCCGCGCTTTGCGGAGTGGATGAGGTCGCGCTCCCGGTAGTCGATGGTGCCGTTGTCGTGCACCTTGCCCGCGACCGCGGCGACGCCCATCACCAGGTCCAGCTTGCCGTCCACTCCCGGGACCGGGGCAACGCCGCGCACGAGGCTCACGCGTACGCCTGGGGTTTCCTTCGCGCGGGCCAGGGCCTGGTCGAGGCGCTCCCGGCTCGCGGCGCTGGGGACCTCGCGGACGCCCGCGGTGGCCAGCGCCTGGAAGATCCGCTCGACCGTCACCGGCTTGCCCAGGAAGTCGGTGGGATGAAGGGCGGCGAAGACCTCGAGCTTGTCGGGCGCGATCTCCAGGAGTGGCGCGACGTGGATCTCCTCCTCGGTCACGTGCGCCAGTCCCCAGCACTCGGAGCGGATGGCGCCGTCGGCCTCCAGGCGCGCTCCGGTGCGCACCACGAGCTTCAGGTTCTTGGCGGTCTGTTTCCCTTCCGGGCGGACCTCGTGGCCGTCCACCGTCCGTCCGGTCCTGGCGGCCTTCGCGGCGATGCGTCGCGCGAAGACGTCTCCCGGGAAGACGGGAGCGGCGTGGTTGCCCAGCACCTCGAGCCGGGCGTCCTCGGCAGGTTCCGCGGGGGTGCCGCTCGCGAGCTTCGTGCCAGCGGGGTTCTCTCCCCGAGCCGCTTTCGCGACGGCCGCGGCGATGGCTTGGGCATCCGGCTGGGCCGTCACGCCGGCCTGCCGCAGCGCCTGGCGGATGGCGTCCGCGCTGAGCCCACGTCCAGCGCCGACTGGAGGGACCACGGATGCGAGCAGCGCGGCCA